>JAIRLK010000096.1 GCA_031259515.1 Treponema sp.
CCGCTTCCGTTCAGCCGCCCGCCCCTGTTCAACCTGCCGCTTCCATTCAGCCGCCCGCCCCCGTTCCGGCTCCTACCCCGGTGGAAAATATTCAGATTATTTCCCCGCCTCCCGTTCAGTACGTGCTGCCGGAAAGGCCCGCCCAGCCTGTGCAGGGTTGCGCCGCCTCTCCGCTTTGTGTGGCGATTCTCGTCCTGCTGATTGTCGCAGTTCTGTTGCTTGCCATTATCCTTGCCCTCATCCTGCGTCATCCCCGCCTTCCCCTGTGGGCATGGTTCTACCCCTCGTGGGTCCGCCACCGTCTGCATTACAGGAAGACTCGCAGGGACTGACCTGCGGTTGGGTACGGGCGGGAACACGCTATGATTCCTGGGTGTCAAATCACAACCGGCCTGCCGTAAAGCAAGCGGAATATAGTAAGGTAAACCCATGGGTCGTGGTTTTTTGTTCCTGTTGTTGGTTTTGCGTATCCCCGCCGCTGTCCTATATGGGGAAGTCCCCGGAACCAGGGATGCCGGGGAATATGCCGCTTTGCTGGCGCGGTCTCTGGATGACCGGGAGCTGGCGGCTCAGGTACTCCTGACAGGGATAGATGGAAAGGGCGTTCTGGAGGATTCCATGCGGGCCCTGCTGAAACGGGTTCCCGCCGGAGGGATACTGCTTTTCAGGTACAACCTGTCGGTAGAGAAGGATCGGGTCGCCCCGTTTCTGACAGCGGTTACGGAGGCGGCTTCCGTCCGGGAAAACCTTTCCGACGGCGTTGTAACCATTCCTCCCTTCATAGCTGCGGACCATGAAGGAGGGAGGGTACACCGGTTTGGCGAGGGGGTAAAGCGCCTTTCCGCGCCAGCCTCGTATTGGACTATGGCTTCGGCGCGGGGTTGGGATACGGCCTTGGCATCCCTGGAATCGGCGGCCCGCTTCTCGGGCAGGGAACTGCGATCCCTAGGGCTTACCATGAACCTTGCGCCGGTGGCGGAGGCGCTGACTGAAAAAAACCGGGCTTTCCTGGATGATCGTTCTTACGGGCCCGATCCGGTTTTCACGGAAAAGGCCGCCGCCGCGTTTATCCGGGGTATGGAGGCTGCGGGGATAAGCTGCGTGGTTAAGCATTTTCCCGGAAATACCGGCGCGGACCCCCATAAGGGAGTGGTAACCCTTTCTGCGGACAAGGAGGAACTTGATCGGATGACCGCTCCTATAGCCGCCCTGATCCGGTCGGGAGCGCCCGCCGTCATGGTGTCTCACGCCCTGGTTCCCGCCTGGGACCGCGACCGTATCGCCAGCCTGTCCCCTCTGGTGATTAAGACCTGGCTCCGGGAGAAACTGGGCTTTACCGGCATAGTTCTGGCGGATGACTTTTCCATGAGTGCGGCCGCAGCCTTCTCCCCTACCCTGGAAGACGCGGTTGTGGATGCCTTGAACGCCGGGGTGGATATGGTGATGACCTGGCCGGGAAACCTGACGGCGATCCACGCCGCCATTCTCAGAGCCCTGAGAGGGGGACGGCTCAACAGAAAGCGCCTTGAGGAAGCGGCGGAACGGATACTGTACGAGAAGATGCGCCGGGGCCTCATTAAAATGCGAATCGAAAAAACGGAATACGAGGAAGCGGCATGAGACAAGTCGAATCCCGGATTCTTTACGAGAGCGGGCGATACTTGGCGATCAACAAACTGCCGGGGGAAGCGGTAGAAGGGGCCGGTCCCGGCATGACAGACCTGTCCCGGTTATTAACCGAACAATACGGGACCGGGGGAAAAAGCCGGCCCTTCCCGGTTACGGCGGTTCACCGGCTGGACGCGCCGGTCTCAGGATGCGTCCTCTTTGCCCGGACTCAGGACGCCTTTAGGGCGGCGTCCGCTCTTTTCGCGGAAGGTCCCGGCGGGGTGGAAAAGCGGTATTGGGCCATAGTCGAGATGCCCGACGCCTCTGCGGGACCCCTCGCGGAGGCGGAAGAACTGGTTCACTGGATTTACCGGGACAGGCGGCGCAACAAAAGCCTTGCCTTTGACGCAAGCGGGCCAGGACGCAAGCGGGGGATACTCCGTTACCGGGTTGCCGGACAGGGGGAACGCTATCTGTTTCTGGAGATAGAACTGATTACCGGCAGGAGCCATCAGATACGCGCTCAACTTGCCGCCTTGGGCGTCCACATCAAGGGGGATCTGAAATACGGCGCCAGGCGCAGTGAAAAGAACGGGGGCATACGCCTGCACGCCCGTTCCCTGGCTTTCCGAACCCCGCTGCCGGGAGGGGAAACCATCCGCCTTACCGCGCCGCCTCCAATCAGGGACCGGCTGTGGGAGGATTTTGAAAAACACGCGGATGGAACTGCCGGATTATAAACAAGAATAGGTTCGGTCAGGTTATTTCCGTCCGGGTCCTGCATATCCAGATCCGGACGACAGAAACGCTAACAGCGGCGCTTTCCAGTCCGTTCCCTTCTCCCCTTCCTCCAGAAACAGCCGGTATTTTTCAAGGATATATGCCCGCAGGGTTTCGCTTTTCTCCGGAGAGCCGGGGCGGGTAAAAAGCGCGGCGGTAAAATCCCCGGCTTCTTCCCCGGAAAAGAGGCCGGGGTCGAAACGGGACATGGCGTACATGGCGGCGGAAACGCAGTTCACGCTGTGCTGCTTAACGTAGAGGATGGCCTCGGTGATGTCCAGGGCGCCCCGGCGGAGTTCTTCAATTTGAGGTGCAAAACGCCTTTCATCTCCCAGGGAACGGATGATCGACGTGAATTTTGTGTAGGTCCTGATGACAACCATCACATGCAGCGAGGGGATGCACATAAGATGGGGATCCGCCGCGTGAATCAGTACGAACCGGGGATGCCCGTAGTACCGGGGACGAGCGGTGGTGGACAAATTTTTTGTGTAGATTTCCGCGGCAAAGACGTAGAGCTGCCCCAAAGTATCAATAAAATCCATGACCGGCGCCGCAGCCCGGCGGCCGTATTGGGTGAGCAGAAACCCTATCATCCGTATCCAGAAGGATACGAAGTCCAGATATATGGCTACCCATCCCGGGGTAAAGGGTATTTCTTTGTCCAAAGGATGATCCACCGGGGTTACGGGGATACGTCCCGGCAGAAGGGCGGCCTTGTACTGTAAGAAGAAAAAATTGTACATCATGGACTTGGCCGCCCGCAATGCCGTCTTCCTAAGGGCGGGACGGCACAAAACTCTGAATACGGTATGTATCGGGGATTCGTTTGCTATTAAGGGCGGCGGCATAGCGGATTTTTCTCGCATCTGGCTATCCTAACAAATTGGGGAAGTATATGCTACAGCGCCCACCGGTGAGGGTATACAGAACCCCGCCGCCTTCCCTAAATTTCTCCGCCACAGCCGGGAGTGAAAGGCGGGGACCTTGAGCAGGATGATCCACAAACTTAAAAACCGGGGCCGGATAGCGCCGGGATACTACGCCGGCCTCGTACTTTTTGACCGGGACATCATCGCCGAAAGCGGCGGCAAAAGCCCCATTACGGGCTAGAAAGAGTAGGTCAGCGCGGTCTTGATAAACCCGTTGTTACGGTACTGTCCCAGCTCGCCTTTTTTGTCTCCGGCGAAGACGCCGCCTGAAAGTTCCAGGGCTGCGTCTCCTTTGGTCCAGATGAGGGCTGGAATGATGTAACAATCCATGTCCTCAATTCCCCAGATGCCGGTAGCCCGCAGTTCCAATTCATCCCGCAAGAACTTTTTGGAAAGTACCAGGGTAAGCCGGGTGCTCGTAACATCGGAATCCGCCTCAATATCCGGGTGGAGGATACTACCCGAACCAGTTTTGCTGTCCAAGAGCCTGATGTTCTCGTTCACCTGGAGATTCACGTTGAGCCCCCAAACGACATCCCGGTCAAAGCCCAGGGACCACGACAGGAAAGGATTGTACACCATGCCGTCGTCCCCTTTAAGGTCTTCGGTGATGTTCGCCGCGAATTCCCCCCGAAAGTTGAAACCGGCTACGACACGGGCATAATCAACGCCGATCTGATGATAGCGGGTGTACGCGATGTCAACCACATCCTGGGGATTAAGATTGGCTAAAATTTGGCGGATACTGTTCCGGGCAGCTTCCCTTTTAACTTCATTTAGAGCTTCCGTACCGGGGTCTGAATCAGGGGGGGTAAATATTGTAGTAGCGTATTGGGTAATCTCGCCGGTCAAATACAAAATGCCCTGTTCATTCAACAGGACGGCGGGTTGGGGAAGAAAGCCGCTGTAATACTGGACGCCTATGTCCGACGAACCGGCGGTGGTGGTAAACCGCAACCCTCCCTGGGCGTATTCCAGCGTGGATGTATCAATGGTCACCTGGGCCGGATCAATGGAAGGAGGGGGATCGTTTATTCCCAGCGTTGGCAATAATCCAAACTGCGGCCCAAACCGGTCGGAAATCTTATTTTGGAAATCCGTCACCTGGGAGGAGGCCCACCGGTCGTCAGGGGACTGGGCAAAGCGGTGGCCTTCAAACCAGGGGACAAAGACCCCTTCGATCTTGGTAAATTCCCCCAAGTTGTAGGAAGCGTGGAGCAGGGGGCGGGCTATCTTGATGGACTGAATGACGGACATGGCCGAAAGGTCTGAATAGTCCAGGGGGTTTATCACATCCAGGGGGCCCAGGCTGTCGGCCTTGCCCCAGGTGAGTTTCCGCAAGCCCCCCTCAACCGTAAAATTACCGAAA
>JAIRLK010000129.1 GCA_031259515.1 Treponema sp.
TGCTTTGGGGCTGTAAAAGAAGTGCAATAACGGCTGTTTTTTGAAATATGCAAAAACCTATTGACAATTCTAAATATATAAAGCTAGAATATGGCTGAATATTATCGGATTTTAGGTTATTAATTTAAGGAGGATAGAGTGAAAAAGAAATTGATACAGGTATTAATTCTGACGGCCGTCCTGGCAGGCCCGGTTTTTGCCGGCGGATTCCAGCAGAAATCCGATTCTGCGGTTACGACGAGCGGGGTAAAGAAGATATCTCTCTACACTGAACGGGAGTATCGATCCCTCAACCAACTTACCGGATCTGACCAGAACCTTTTCGAGGTCCTCGGAAATATCAGTGAGGGCCTTTACCGCACAGACATAAACCACCAGCCGGTACCCGCATTGGCCACAAGGCATGAAATCTCCCCTGACGGTCTTGTATACACGTTCCATCTGCGGAGCGGCCTTAAGTGGAGTAACGGGGAGCCCCTTACCGCCAAAGACTTCGTATATTCCTGCCTTAAGCTGGTGGAAAACCCCGAAAATAGTTACGGCTTCATCGTTACCGATTATGTGGTGAATGCCATGGAATATCAGGAAGGCAAGGTAAAGGCGGATCAAGTGGGCGTCAAAGCGCTCAACGACCTTACCTTCCAGGTAACGCTTAAGGCGCCGACCGCGTATTTTATTCTGCTTACCACGATGCCCATGTATTATCCGTTAAACGAAACTTTTGTGGAATCCAAAGGCGGTAATTACGCCAATACCGCGGCGGATATCCTCTACTGCGGGCCTTTCAAAATCACCGAGTTTGATCTTGCGGTGGGTGTCAATATGGTAAAGAACCCCGATTATTGGGACGCGGCCAATGTCAAACTTGACGCGGTTGAGTTCCGGGTTATCAAGGATCAGAGCGCCGCCCTTAACGCCTACGAAGCGGGTGAAATTGACCGGGTGAATCTGACCGCTCAGGATATCCCGTCCTTTAAAAACAGCCCTGATATAATCACGTACTCGGATTTCCGTAACAATTATCTTCAGTTCAACACGATTAACCCCGAGATGAACCTCAATATTCGTAAAGCCCTTTCTTTCGCGGTAGACCGGGAATTGTTTGTTTCCAGCGTAATTGCAAACGGCAGCGTGGCTGCCGGCGGCGTGGTAAGCCAGGGCGTAAGCGGTGATGGAAAGAAGACATTCCGCCAGCTAAACGGCGATGTTTCGGTCTTTGACGCGGCCAAGGCAAAGCAGTATTGGGCCGCCGGAGTAGCCGAGCTGGGCGGCAGGGCCCCGCAGCTCACCCTGCTCTGTATGGACGACAGCATAACCAGAGACCTGGCTACCTTCGTGCAGGATCAGTACCGCAGGAATCTGGGGATAGAGGTAACCATCAGCCCTTCAACCCAACGGGCGCGGAACGATATAATGCAGACCAACGCAGACTACGATTTCGCCATATCGGCCTGGGGCGCTGATTACGACGATGCCATGACATACCTTGACTTGTGGACAATCGGAAACGGCTACCGGGGCAATTACAATAACCCCGATTATAACAAGATGATCGCCGACGCCAAAGCGGAACCCGATCCGGCCAAACGGCTTTCTATTATGCTCAAGGCTGAGAAGAAACTCGTTGAAGAAGACATGGTCGTAACCGGTATTTATGACAGGGGGTTTACCAGCCTGACCAGGAAAAATGTGAAAAACCTGATCTCCCATCCGGTTGGACAGCCCCTTGATCTGAAGTGGGCTTACATCGAATAAAAAATCCCCGCCGCAGAGCGGCGGGGTATTAAACCCAAAAGGGAACAATAAAACGGTGGGTATGTATGTTGTCAAACGAGTCATTTATATTGTACTGACCATGTGGCTTATTGTCACGGCAACTTTCTTTTTAATGAAATTAATGCCCGGTACGCCGTTTGACGAAGAGCGCTTTTTACGTTTGTTGCCTTCACAGCAGGCGACGATTATGGCCCAATACGGGTTAGACAAGCCTTTAGGGGGGCAGTATCTGCAATATATAGACAACATACTGCATTGGGATTTGGGTGTTTCCTTTACCTATAACGGCAGGAAGGTAAGCGACCTTATCCGGATGCGTATCCCCCCCAGCGCCCTGGTAGGGGCCCAGGCGATTCTGGTAGGTCTCGGCATAGGCTTGGCCCTGGGGATTATTGCCGCATGGAGGCACAACAGTATCATGGACAACATGACCATGATACTGGCGATCCTGGGGGTGAGTATTCCCAATTTTGTCGTCGCCGCATTGTTGCAATATTTTGTCGGGCTTAGGCTGGGCATACTGCCGGTAGCCTTTTGGGAAAGCTGGACTTGTTCAATTATGCCAAGTATCGCCCTCTGTTTTTCACCCCTTTCCAGTGCGGCCCGGTTTATCCGTACTGAGATGCTCGATGTTTTAAGTCAGGATTATATCATCACCGCCCGTTCTAAAGGCATGAGCCGGATGCGGCTTATGATGAAACATACCCTGCGTAATTCCATAATCCCGGTAGTTACGATCTTCGGCCCTATGGTGGTAAACCTGATGACAGGCTCCCTCGCGGTGGAGAGTATCTTTTCCATACCGGGCATTGGGAGTCTCTTTACCGATTCAGTGCGGAACAACGACTACCCGGTAATTATGGGTCTGACGATATTTTTCAGCCTGTTTTACATTACGGTTACGTTCCTTGTGGACGTGGCCTACGGCATTATCGACCCCAGGATACGTCTGGCCGGGAATAATTCAGGGGCATAGGGAGACCCTCATGAAAGGGAATACGGACAATGCGCTTATTGACGCTAAACTTTTCGAGCCTTCCTCGGATATGTCATCCCAGCGGGAACGTATCGCCCGGGTCCATCACAGCGCATTCTATGACGGTTGGATCAGACTGCGAAAGAATAAAGCCGCGGTTGGGAGTTTTGCGGTACTTATCATCCTAAGCCTCCTGGCGGTCTTTGCCCCTGTTTTTTCACCCTTTACTTATTATGATACGGATTATACCGCAAAGTTTATGCTCCCCGGCGGGGATCATATCTTTGGCACCGATCTTTTCGGCCGGGACCTATGGGCCAGGATCTGGCACGGGACCAGGATGTCATTGCTTATCGGGCTTTCCGCAGCCTTTATCAACCTTTTCATCGGAGTAACGTACGGTTCCGTGTCCGCCATCGCCGGCGGTAATGTAGACAACCTGATGCAGCGTATCATAGAACTTCTGGTGGGCATCCCCTCCCTCATTATCCTTATTTTAATGATGGTAGTTCTGCCGCCCGGGGTGTGGACGATTATCATCGCCCTCTCGGTAACCGGTTGGGTCAACATGGCGCGGCTGGTACGGGCTGAAATCCTGCGGCTTAAAATGCAGGAATTTGTACTCGCCGCCCGTCTTTTGGGAACGCCCCCGTCGAAAATCATCATTCGCCATTTGGTGCCAAACACAGTGAGCGTTATCGTCATCCAAACCATGTTCAGCATTCCCGCGGCGATTTTTTCTGAAGCCTTCTTAAGCTTTATCGGTCTGGGCATCGCCGAACCGAAGGCGTCCCTCGGGGTCCTGATAAACACAGGTTACGGCTCGCTGCGGACCTCCCCCCATATGTTGATCTTCCCGTCTATTGTGATCGTTTTGATAATGATGTGTTTTTGTATCCTCGGCGACGGGTTGCGCGACGCCTTTGATCCGCGCATGAGGCAGTAGGGGATCCGGCGGCTATGGAAGAAAAACCCTGGGAAAGCCGGGATCTTTTAGAGGTCTCCGATTTGGAAGTAAGCATCCACACCGACAACGGGGTCGTCCATGCGGTACGGGGGGTGAGTTTTACCCTCCATCATGGCGATACCCTGGCGATTGTGGGGGAATCGGGCTGTGGTAAATCAGTTACCTTTAAATCAATATTGGGCCTTCTGCCCGAAACCGGCCGTATTGACGCAGGCAGCGTGTTGCTTGAAGGACGGGAAATCGCGGGCCTTCCGGAAAAAGATCTGCGGCAGATCCGGGGACGGGATATTTCCATGATATTTCAGGACCCCCTGACAAGCCTCAATCCAACCATGAATATCGGATCCCAGATAGCGGAAGTGCTTAAACTACACCGGAACACGATGTCCCCCGCTCAACGGCGGCAGCGGGTGCTGGAACTCCTGGATCTGGCGGGTATACCCAATCCTCAAGAGAGATACCGGCAGTATCCCCATCAATTTAGCGGAGGGATGCGGCAGCGGGTGATGATTGCGATCGCGCTGGCCTGCGATCCCAAGATACTCATCGCCGACGAGCCGACCACCGCGCTGGATGTAACCATTCAGGCCCAAATCCTTGATTTAATGAAAGAGCTCCAGCATAAGATAAATACGGCTATCGTGATAATCACCCACAATTTGGGGGTCGTCGCGAGTATTGCCAACCGTCTGGTGGTGCTTTACGGCGGCAAAGTAATGGAACAGGGACTCCTGAACGAAATCTTTTACGAAACCCGCCACCCCTATACCAGCGGCCTGCTGGATTCAATCCCCCGCTTGAATGTTGAGCGCCGGGAACTCAGTTCTATACCGGGCTCCCCGCCGGATCTGATGGATCCCTCTCCGGGCTGTCCCTTCGCGGCCAGATGCGGCGGCTGTATGAAGGTCTGTGAGCGCTATGCCCCGCCTTTTACGGTGTTTTCCGAAACCCACCGCGCCGCCTGCTGGCGCTACGATTCGCGGGCGCCCGGAACCGGTACGGCGGGGGAGGCGGCCCATGGATAAAGCGCATAACGCAACGGAAGGCGGTATACTCCTTACAATTCGGGACTTGGCCCGTTATTTTATTTTGAGCAAAAAACGGATCCTGAAAGCCGTAGACGGGGTGAGCTTCTCCATACGCTGGGGAGAAACCTTCGGGATAGTGGGAGAGTCGGGCTGCGGAAAATCAACCTTGGGCAGGACCGTGATAGGCCTTTATGAACCAAGCCGCGGCTGTGTCGAGTTTGACGGAACGTCTGTTCACGAAAGAAAAACCAAGCGCGCCGCCGCTGAATTTTCAAGGCGTATGCAGATGATCTTCCAGGACCCCTATACGAGCCTCAATCCGCGGATGAAGGTGAACGATATTATCGCCGAAGGAATCGACAACCACCACATGGCAAAAAACCGGCGGGAACGGAACCGGATGGTCGCGGAGCTGCTTTACAGCGTCGGCCTGGATGAGGATCACGCCAATCGTTACCCCCACGAATTCTCAGGCGGTCAGCGCCAGCGTATCGGCGTCGCCCGGGCGCTGTCGGTAAACCCCGATTTTATCATAGCCGACGAGCCTATTTCGGCTTTGGACGTGTCCATACAGGCCCAAGTGGTCAATTTATTAAAAAGCCTCCAGGCCAAGCGTCATCTCACGTATATGTTTATCGCCCATGACCTTTCCATGGTGCGTTACATATCCGACCGTATCGGCGTCATGTACCTGGGGGGGATCGTGGAATTGGCGGACAGCGAAGCCCTCTTTAAAAGACCGCTCCATCCCTATTCCATCGCCCTGCTTTCAAGCATCCCTATTCCCGATCCAAAAGAAGAGAACCGCCGCCGCAGAATTGAGCTGCCGGGCAGCGTACAAAGCCCCATTAACCTGGAGGAAGGATGCCGCTTCTATCAGCGCTGTGTGCGGGCTTCAGAAATATGCAAACATCAAACGCCGCTTCTAACAGAGCCGCTCCCCGGCCATTTTGCCGCATGCCATAATCTTGCCCCCCCGCAGGGGCTTCCTTAATGAGACGCTGAGCGTCTTCCCGCTATAGAAACCCCCTTTGGGGGCGGGGGAGGACCATAGGTCCGATGAGGGGGCAGCCCGCCTGTTGCCGCATATAGTGCGGTTTGTTACCATTTAACCATAAATCCTGGCAGATACACCCCTTTCTTAGTTAATTCCACCACGGAATTAATTAATTTCATCGCGGCTGTTGGCAGATACGAGTCATTCGGGAGACAGAACGAGTCATTCGGGAGACTGAACAAGTCATTCGGGGGCAAAAACAACTTTCGTTAAGACCCCCCCCTTCGGGGGTTAAGAAAGTCAACGCAAAGGTGCCAGGCACCGAATTTGCCTAGTACTCCCCGAAGTCTAAATTTTCGGATATAAGTGTTGAAGTTTTATCCGGGCATCTTTTGTCGTAAACTGCCACTGTATGGTGGTGTTTCGACTGTTTCGCTTGGCAACCCAGGCTTGTACTTCATCACTCATCGCTTCTATCGTTCCTATCCTCCGGTGTGTATCCGTGCTTTCCGCTTCATCCACAGGCAATTTCCCGACGTCCCGCTCCGCCGCGTTGCGTTTCCGGTCGGCCTGCTCCCTTCGCCGCCGTTCACAGTAGAGGTTATACGCTTCGTACAGGGGGGTTAAATCAAGCTGCTTCAGGACAAAGACCAGCAGCCGCACTGAATCGTCCGGGGGGATCAGCACGCCGACATCCATCGGCAGGCAGAGTTGATTCAAGGAGGAAAGAGGGGTATAATTTTTTGCGGGTAGAGTTTTCATATACCCAGTATAGCAGCCGGGGGGTTCCGTTGGAATTCCCCGGCTCTTTTTTTGTCTCCGGGGAGGCGACCGTCACGGTACAACCGGTCTGAAGCAGGCCGACCCCCTCCCGCCGAATCGGGGACTTCTTTTACAGCCCCTATCGAAGATTTCTCTTTGAAATCTTTGTGTATGCGGGGGAACAAATCCCCCGCACCCCCCGTAGGAAGCGCCCCAGAGGGGCGGGGTATTAAACCCCAAAAGGGCTACGCCCTTAATAAATTTGTGTAAAGAGAAAAACAATGATATGAGAGGGTCAAGCCACAATGAAAATGTCCGCTGACTTCCCTCTCGTATCTCTCATTCCTTGTCCTTGCCGCCCAGACGGTTCAGGATGCTGTTTACCAAGCCTTCTCCTTCGGGAATCTGCTTTAGCGACTCGAACAGGCCGGAGAGGGCCGAGCCGCCTTTCGAGGAAAACACGTCGGTTACCTTTTCGATGCCGGTCTGTATGTCGCCGCTGTTCGCAAGAATCTTGATGTCGGCGCGTCCGATGTTTTGCGCCTGCTCGATGCCGATGTCGCGGGCGGCCTTGATCTGCTCGACGGCGATGAGGTACTGCTGGTACGCCTCG
>JAIRLK010000169.1 GCA_031259515.1 Treponema sp.
CTGATAGCGCTTGACGGGGTGTAGTATCATTCGTCGGAAAAGATCCATTGCGACCGGTGCCCGCGTCAGACGAAAGCAGGAGTAACCACATATTATCACAGCACGCTGGCCGGGGCGATAGTAAAACCCGGAGACACCTGTGTACTGGCGTGAGATGACAGCGAACGGGGACGGGGAAAAGAAGCGGAACCGCGAACCTGCGGCGGCGAAACGATGGTTAGAGAGCCATAGGGAGGAGTACCGGTGGCTGAAGCCTGCGCTATTACGGAAACCGCCGCGTTTATAACCGATGAACTTCAGCACTACCTGGTGGAGGCCGGAAAATTCAAGATCTTCGACAGGAAATCCCTTGACGCGATATATTCGGAGAGAGACTTCCCGTATTATTCAGGAGATGTTGACGACGACTCGATGGTTTCCATAGGAAAGATGCTGGGGGCAAACATCGTTATCACTGGAGATATTAGCGGATCCGGTAACAGCCACCGCCTTAACCTGAAGGCTCTGGATGTTCAAACCGGCGAACTCGTCGTTACCGCCAGGGAACCGTTATAAAAAACCGGGCGGTAAACTACTCCGTCCCCTTCATCACGCGGACCAGGGCCTGCTTGTCCGGGGAACTGAAGAAGGCAGACCCCGCCACTAGGACGTCGGAACCGGCATCCCGTGC
This sequence comes from Treponema sp., assembly GCA_031259515.1. Taxonomy (GTDB): domain Bacteria; phylum Spirochaetota; class Spirochaetia; order Treponematales; family Breznakiellaceae; genus JAIRLK01. The sequence continues at coordinate 671 of JAIRLK010000169.1, forward strand.
AAGGGCGGCGGTTTTTTCGTTAATCCCGCCGTCCACAGAGATAAGATAATTCAGGTTCCGCCGCTCCCGGATGCTTTTAAGGAGGCGTACCTTTTCAAGGCACATGGGGATCAGGGCCTGGCCGCCGTAACCCGGATTCACCGTCATGACAAGAACCAGATCGGCCAGGTCGAGGAGGTTTTCCAGCATCACAACCGGGGTCGAAGGAACAATGCTCAGGCCCGCTTTTTTGCCCAGGTCGTGAATGGCAGCTAAAAGCCTGTGGGCGTGAACCGCGGCCTCGATGTGGAACGTGATGTAATCCGCCCCGCTCCGGGCAAAATCGGCGATAAGGTTCCGCGGCTCGTATACCATGAGATGCGCGTCAAAAACACCACGCGAATGGGGGCGCATATCCGCCACAGCCTTGTGGCCGAAGGTAAGCGGGGGTACAAATTTACCGTCCATCACGTCAAGATGTACCCATTCGGCGCCGGAATCGTCAATATCCCTGACCGCAGCGGCCAAATTTGAAAAATCGGCGCTCAAAACCGACGGCGCGATAATGGTTTCTTTCAAAATTCTCCTGTCCATGCGCCGATAATACCCCACGTTCCGGCCTCTTGTAAAGAACTGAAAAAATGATATAATGACAAGAGGTTTGGGAAAAGCCGTTTTGGAAAGAAATCCAAATTGTTAAAAGTTGAGTAACTATTCAGCCGTCAGCGGAGGGCAGCTGTAATTGGCGGATGGGGGTTAGCCCTGAAAGGACAAGAAAAGTTCTCAAATTACGCCGCAACTGAATAGCTGCAAAGTCGATCAAGTCATGGATGCGGAAATTTCGATTAAAAGAAATGCTAAAGTGGATGCGCGGGAGCGCGAGGAAGAGTCTCATCGTACCGGTATATCGAATTCCGGGCCGCAGGAACTGCTCCGAAAAGCCTATGCCAGCCTGAAAAACCAGGACGCGGTGTCCGCAGAGGTTGTCCTGGAAGAGGCGCAGCAAATATATTTTGAAGATCCGGAAGTGAATTTCGCGCTAAAATGTGTAAAATGGTGGCTTGAACGGATAAAAAAACTCGATGGTTTTCAGGAGGCTTATGACAAGGGAGGGTTTATCCTGAGCCAATGGAACTCTTTTTTTTCTTTTCTGGAACGGATAGGAAGCGCCGCGTTTGAACCCTGTTTGTACGCGGTACGGCGTTTTGTATTTTCAAGCGCCCTGGACTATTTTAAGGATGTTTTGGGTGAGGGGGAAAATCAGCACGAGCCGGTGTTGCTACTACAGGTAGGCCAGTGCTACAAGGGGATCGGCAATTACGATTTGGCCCTGCGGTATTTGCAGCAGGCGGTGCGGTTTCTGCGTGAAGACGGAAAGACCCTTTCGGAACTGGCCGATGTCAACGCCCTGCTGGACGAAACCCGCGCCGCGAAAGCCCTGTTCAGGGAGGCTTTCTTTATGGACCCCCAGGGGGTGGACCTGTCAAACATGGAATCGGCGATGATTATCCGACTAAGAGACAGGGTCGCGTCTCTGGGGATTTCGGGCCCGGAACTGCCGGAGTGGATACCCATTTACGGTTCGATTTTCGGGACACTTTCGGTGAAGCGGGCGCTCAGGCCGGTGGATCTGGGCAGGCTACGGCAGTCCATCTTTTCGCTGGAAAGCGAAATCCGCAGCGGCCCCGATAACGCGCGGATTCTCAGGCCCCGCCTGATAAACCGTTATCTTTGGCTTATCGATCACTATGAAAACGCCCAGGAAGATCCCGCTCTTATTGAAGAGACCATGCTGAAAATAAAAATAATCGATCCGGGGATTTTTGAACGGATGCGATAATACGAGGCCCACGGGGCAGGAGTTATGCAATGGCTGAAGTTGAAACGATAAATGAAACCGCGGTTCTCAGGAAAGTCCAGGAAATGCTGAACGAGGAAAAGTGGACCCGGGCCACCCTGAGCAATTATTCCGCCAATCAGTTCAAGGAACTGGATTTAATTCTCAGGGAAGGACAGGAGGAGCGCGCCTTTGACGGGATAAAGAAAATCTGCGACGAACATCTGGGACATACAAAACACAGTATTATCGCGCTCTACATTTCCGGAATGATAGCCCTGTCGCGGCAGATCATCGATGACGCCGCGCTGGTAAACCTGGTTACGATTTTTGTGGATAATCACAAATGGAATATCGTAAAGTACCTCTGCGAGCGGATCCTGGATTACGGGGAATCAAAATTCGCGCTCCGGACCCTGGCGGAATGTTACAAAAATGATAACGAAGAAGGCGCCGTTTTCGGGATCTGGGAACGGCTGGTTAAGGTCGATTACGAAGAGGCCGATCTCGCCAAAGCCCTGGCGGAGCATTTCGAGAAGACCGGCAGTACCGAAGAAGCGGTAGACTGTTACAAGAAAGCGCTTCACCGTTACCTTAACAAACGGCTTTTTACCAATGTCCGGGAAATATGGGCAAAACTGCTGGACTACTGCCCGGAAGACATTGACTTTTTTCTCCATGTGCAGAAAAAGGCGGCCAAGAATATCAGCGAGGAAAAAGCGGTAGTTCTGTTACAGGATGTATGCGCCTCATGCAGAAAATGCGGCGACATTAATACCACAATCAACATCCTAAAAATCATACTCCAATATAACGAAAGGGATGTCCCTGCCCGCCGGGAAATTACCGAATGTTTCAAAGAGAAATACGCGGATCACAGCCAGCTTGAGGAGTATATCCGCATATC
>JAIRLK010000175.1 GCA_031259515.1 Treponema sp.
TAAAGGTTTGGCAGAAAGCCTGCGGGCTCTCGAAGGGCTCATCCCCAATCCCCTCAAAGCTGAGGGACGCGCAGATGTACTCGTTAAACAGGGCTTTTTCAAGCTGGTCAAGGGTGGTGGTTTTACCGAACTGCCGGGCACGGTTGATGGTGAAGTAGTCTCCCCGGTCCACCATCTCTTTGATAAGGCAGATTTTGCCGGATATATCGACCATATAATCCTGATCCGGCACACAGAGCCCGGTGGTATTGAAGCGGCGCATGAAATAATTATAACACGGAACGGCCGATGAAACAACGAGTAATACAATCATGGTAACTATTCAGCCGCAGCGTGATTTCAAGACTTTTCTTGTTCTCTCGTGCTTTAACAAAGGGGTAAGGAAGCCGCTCCCGCCTGGTCGCGGCATTAAAGCCCTTTCACTCCCAATCGGCTCATTTGGGACTAAAGTCCCTGGCTAAAAGCCCCTCCGTTCCGCCGATTCTCCTCCTCCAATCGCCGGATTTGTTCCTGAAATTGCCGTGGCGCTAAAAGCGGGTTTTGCGGCGTTCGGCGATACCGGTGATGTTGCGGAACTCCAGTTCTTTTCCATCGTCCAGGATCACCTTTCCCGAAAAAGCGCCGCATATCTGCCGGCGGTTCATGCTGTGGAAGGCAAACCGATGGCGTTCAACCCGCTCCTGATGGGGGTCAAAGGTCATCTCAAGGCGGTTGTCGTTTCCGGTAAAACGCCAGGGATCAAGCCAGTTTGCGGGGGATATATGAAAGGTAACCTGATCCAGTTTATGTAATCTGCCGTCTACAAAAAAGGCGTTTTCCGTACCGGCGCTTCCATCGGCGGAGCCGTAGCCCACGCTGAAACCCACCTGCCGGATACCGGACATACCGCAGGCCGAAGCCCAGTAGCGGACATCCGACCGGGGACGGCTTCCCCGGTTCCAGTCCAGGATTCCCCAAGCATTGCCCTTGGTAAAAATGAGTTCCGCCGTACCGAACTGCATCACCCCTTCGGCAATATACCAGGGGGACCGGTGGGACAGGACAAAAGCGTTCTTTTCCGCCCGCCAGGGCATATTAGTAACCAGGGATTCCGCGTGAGCAGGGGGACTCAGGACCAGCGCTCCCCTCATGTAGCTGTGATGCCCGAATTTAGGGACATCCACCTTGATAAGCCTGATGCCAGCCGCCATGGGGATGAATTCGATGTTGGCCCGTTTCTTGCACTGAAACTTGACGGATCCGCCTTCGCCGGAATCGGGAAGCCCCAGGGATCCCAAGGGAATCAGGGTCTGAAAAATCTGGGTGGACCGCTTCTTATCCTTGAGGGAGACTATTGATATCCCGGCGTATCCCAGGTACCCGCCGTCCAGAATTTCCAGAATGATGAGATGGGTAGGAGAAAAAACGATGTACCGATCCGAAGCAAGGATACGCTGGGTAAGCCCCCGGAAAAGAGAGGCGTTGTAGACAAAAAGCGAACTTCTCGCCCAGCCGAAATTAACCGGACGCCCGGTTCCATCCAGCACGGGAAGAGGGGCGCTCATTTCTATCTGCGGCACGAACGCCTCCTTTTACGGGAAAGCCGGATTAAAGAAAAGGGAAGCTATAATGGCCGATATTCCGATTCCTATGGGTATAAACCCATAGGCAATCTGAACCCGGACGCCCGCCGGATCATTCGGGCTCAAAACAAGATACCCCGCAGCCTGGGCTGCTATACCCGCAACCGTCAGCGTCAGTCCGCTGATGAGAAGTGCGTTTTTGACCCGGGTCAACTGCCTTTGAGAACCGGTAAAATCGTACTCTGGCTGCGGAGCGGGAACCGCCTGCGGCTGAAGCGTCCCCGCAGTTTGGGCGGCGGTCCCAAAGTCCAGGGCCGTATCCGGCAAGGGCATAGGAGGCGTCCCCTGGAAATTGTTCCGATTCCAATAATCGACTATCCCCATATCCAGGGGCTTACGCTCTACCAGGGAAAGAGAGGCGTTTATCTCCAGAGAAACGCTTTCCCCCTCATTCACCGGGATGACCGGCCAATCATTCCGCCGTCCGGAGAACCCCGCCTCAACGTTACCGGCAACCGCTACTTCCGAAAAACCTCTGAAGTCATACAGGTAAAGTTTCGGCTTGAGAAATCCCCCTCCCCCATTCAGGGAATCCTCTGCGGAGATCACATAATCAAAACAAAAATCCCCGTTCCGGATGCCGGCCGTCCCGTCTCCCGCCTGGACGTACAAAGCGGGATTCCGGGCTTGAGACCCGGTAACAACCCGTATGCGCCCGTATGAAATAGTGATTACCGGCAGCCGATCTTCCCGCCAGGTTATTTGTATTGAGGTATTTTCCGCAACCTTGATCCCCGTTCCATCGGGAAGGAACTGGAACTCTAGGAAACTTTCCGAACCCGTGCGTATAATATCGCCATTCCTCAGGGAGATTTCTAAAGAATTCAGAATCCCGGGCCCATAGATTTCCTGCTGCCCCCCCAGGAACAGGGTGAATTCAGTACCATGAGCGTAAAAAACCCGGCCTTCCTGGGCGGCGGCCCCGGTAACCAAAACACATGCTATAAAGAAAAACCACCCTATCCCGAACCCTTTACCCTGGGTTTCCCCTAATTTAATCCAGGCTCTCTTCAATTGCATAAAACAGGCGCACATACTATTATTATATATCAACATTGAATTGACGGATAGAGGCAAAGCGAGAGCCAAAAGGGGACAGGGAAGGCATGACACCGGTAAAAAATTCCGGGACAAACCGGTATGACGGGATGAAGGTCCTGGTCATGGGCTTGGGGCTTCATGGCGGGGGCCTCGAATCCGCCCGGTATCTGGTCCGCTCCGGGGCCCGCGTTACCGTTACCGATCTGCGGGATGAAAAGGTACTGGCCCCCTCCCTGGAAAAGTTGCGGGAGTCCGGGGACCTGGGAATACGGTATGTCCTGGGCCGCCACGACGCGGAGGACTTTAAGCAGGCGGACATGGTGATCAAAAATCCCGGAGTACCGCCGGATTCTCCCTGCCTGGCGTTAAGCCGCCGGGTAGAAACGGATATTTCCCTTTTTTTGGCGGAAAATCCCGCCCGGCTTACCGCCGTAACCGGTTCCAAGGGTAAATCAAGCGTTGTTTCCGCCATGCGGTGGGTCCTGGCCGAGGCGCGGAGGGCGGGTATCCTCCCCGGCGCGGCCCACCTGGGGGGGAACATCACGGTCTCTCCCCTCACCTTCCTGGACAGTCTTTCCGCCGGCGACGACGTGGTTCTGGACCTTTCCTCCTGGCAGCTTGGGGACCTCCGGGGCCGCCTCCGTCCGGACGGAACGGGCGAGGCTTTGCTCAAACCCAGGGCGGCGGTCCTTACGGCCATTATGGAAGACCACCTGGATAACTACCCTTCCATGGCGGCCTACGTGGATGACAAGCGGGTCATCTACCAGGGCCAGGACAGCCGGGATCTTACTGTGGCCCAGGACGATCCCTGGGGCCGGAGTTTCCTTGCCGAGACACGGGGGCGGCCCCTGGCTTACGCCGGGAGTCCCGTTGCGCAAGCCCCCACAGTCCAGGGCTGGCCGGAACCGGGGAACGGGCCCGGTCTTGTCCGGCTTCCCGGCGGGGAGATCCTTGAAGCGGTTCCGGCCAAACTCCTTGTTCCCGGGGCTCATGCAAAGATGAACCTTCTTGCCGCTGCCCTGGCCCTTCTGGACCTGGGCCTGCCCCCGGCCTTTGTCCGGGAAAGCCTGGGGACTTTCCCCGGCATTGAGCACCGGCTTGAATTTTTCCATGAGGCCGGCGGCGTACGGTTTTACAACGACACCGCCGCCACGGTCCCCCATGCCGTTGCCGCCGCCGTCGGCGCTTTTGACGCCCCGGTAGTTCTGGTAACCGGCGGCGCGGACAAGAAGCTGAACTACAGCCCCTTGGTTGAAGCCGCTAAACAGGCCAAGGCGCTGACGCTCCTGGCCGGAACCGGGAGCGCCAAACTCGCCCCTCTCCTTACTCATGCGGGCATTCGGTATAGCGGTCCCTTCGACACGGTAGACGCCGCCGTCCGCACCGCCCTGGATGCCGCCGCCCCCGGAGACGTGGTGGTCCTCTCCCCCGGCTGCGCCTCTTTCGGTATGTTTGTCAACGAATTCGACCGGGGCCGGCAGTGGAAGGAAGCGGTGCGCAGGCTTGCGCCGTCATAACGCGAGGAGGCTGAAAGGATGGATGTGGAATTACTGCGCCTGCGCGCCGGGGTTTTCCGCGTGATACGGGATTTTTTTGACCAGCGAGATTACCTGGAGGTAGATACGCCGCTTCTAGCCCCGGACCTGATACCCGAATCATGCCTGGAAGTCTTTGAGACCCGCCGCGTCGCGCCGGCCGGTCCGGGAGGGAATCTCCGTTCCCGGCCCTACTGGCTGGTTCCCTCCCCGGAAATCTGGATGAAAAAGCTCATCGCAAAGGACCGGCAAAGCCTGTACCAGATCTGTAAGTGCTTTAGAAACAGCGAAACTTCCGGATTTCTCCATAGCCCGGAATTCACCATGCTGGAATACTACACCATGAACGCCGGGTATCTTGATTCCCTTACCATAACGGAAGAACTATTCGCCGCATTGATGATTCGCAAACCGGAGATTCAAAAACCGGAGATTCGCAAACAGGAGATTCAAAAACAGGAGATTCAAAAACCGGCGGAAGTACTGCGTCCCCCTTTCATTAGGATCGCCATAGCGGAAGCCTTTGAGCGCTGGGCGGGTTTCGACCTGTACGACGCGGCGGAAAGCGGCGGCCTTGAGGCGGAGGCCCGGCGGCTTGGTCTGAACCCGCCTGCGGGATTGGGGACAAGCGCACTCTACGACCTCATCTTCATCCATGCGGTAGAACCGAATCTGCCCCGGGACAGGCCGGTGGCTCTGATGGATTACCCGGCCTTTGTCCCCTGCCTGGCGCAAAAGGGGCGGGACGGAAAGACGGCGGAACGGTGGGAACTCTATGCCCGCGGGGTTGAGCTTGCCAACTGTTATTCTGAAGAAACGGACGCGGAAAATGTACGCGCCTATTTTGAAGCCGAGGGAAAAATCAAAAACGCGGCGGCTCTTGTTCCCCACCGGATTGACGGGGCTTACTGGAAGACCTTTCTGCCCGATCCTCAGGGCCGCCCCTTCCCTTCCTGTTCCGGGGTTGCCCTGGGGCTGGACCGTCTTATCATGGTCCTGACCGGCAGATCGGCCATAGACGGAACCCTGCCCTTCCCTATGGAAGAATTCTAACGGGGAAGGGGGGCCTACGGCCCCTTAGCGGGGCGGATCCCCGCAGAGATGGCAACCTGCAACCTTGTACGGGCGCAGGCCGGATTGCTCCGCAAGTCCGCGGCTTCCCTCCTCCTTTTTATCACCCGTACACCGCGATCATGACCCCCGCTGCGATTGCGGTGCCGATAACGCCGGCCACATTGGGGCCCATGGCGTGCATCAGAAGGAAGTTCCCCGGATCTTCCTCCAGGCCCACCTTGTTTGCAACCCGTGCGGCCATGGGAACCGCCGAAACCCCGGCGGAACCGATGAGGGGATTGATCTTCTCCTTGAGGAAGAGGTTCATGAATTTGGCTACCAGGATGCCCGCAGTAGTGGCAATGGCAAAGGCTACAAGCCCCATGACCACGATGATGAGGGACGAGGGGTTCAAAAACCGGTCCGGGGTCATCTGGCTGCCTACGCCCAGGGAAAGGAAGATGGACACGATGTTGATAAGCTCGTTCTGCAAGGTCTTGGAGAGCCGGTCCACCACGCCGCATTCACGGATAAAGTTCCCGAACATAAGGCACCCGATAAGGGGCGCGGCTGACGGGATAAGGAGTATAGCCAGCACAAAAACCACCAGCGGGAAAAAAATCTTTTCCACTTTGGACACGGGCCGGAGCTG
>JAIRLK010000252.1 GCA_031259515.1 Treponema sp.
CCGCGCCGAACATTAGTCCGCACGCGGCGGACCTCAAACTACGCATTATTGGACCTGCTAAACGGTTAAACGGATCACGGTACTATGAGTCCAACCGCAAATCAAACAGGGACGGCTCCCCCTGGCGCTGCCTGCTTGCACGGGAGGAGCGGGGTGGAGCGGTTTTGCCGGTAAAGAACTGTTTCCAGATATAGATTCGGTTTAGGGCTTCCATGGGACTCATGCGATCCGGGTTCAGGGCGGTAAGGTCTTCCTTGAAGCGTTCATAGCGCTCGTCTACCGGTTTCTCTTGGACGGGCTGCGGAACATCGCCGGAAGACCCCGCTTCCCTGGAAGACGCCGCTTCTGAAGGCTCCGCTTCTAGGGTCTTTTGAATCGACCCCGGAGATTCGCCCAGGGTACGTCCCCGTTCCAGAAGGCGCTCCAGGATACGGCCGGCACGGGAAATGACCCGGGGCGGAAGGCCGGCGAGTTGGGCGACATGGAGGCCGTAGGATTCGGTGGAAGGGCCTTCCTTGAGCTTACGCAAAAAGACGAGTTCTCCGTCTTTTTCCAGGACTTCCATAGAACGGTTCGCCATACGCTGATGGGTAAGTTCCGAAAGTTCGTGGTAATGGGTGGCAAAGAGGGTACGGCATTTGATATGGTCCAGCAGCTCTTCGCTCACCGCCCAGGCTATAGAAAGGCCGTCGTTGGTTCCGGTTCCCCGCCCTACTTCATCCATGATAACGAGGCTCTGGTCCGTAGCGGTACGGAGAATGTAGGCGGTCTCATTCATTTCCGTAAGGAAGGTCGATTCGCCCCGGGCCAGGTTGTCCGAAGCCCCCACGCGGCAGTAGATACGATCAACTAAGCCTATATCGGCTTCCCGTGCGGGGACAAAGCTCCCCATTTGGGCCATGATGGTGATAAGGGCAGTTTGGCGCAGGTAGGTGGATTTGCCCGCCATATTGGGGCCGGTGATAAGGACGAAGTAAATTTCCTCCCCGTTCAGAACCACGCTGTTGGGGATAAATTCGCCCGGAGGAAGATGGGCCTCCACTACCGGATGGCGGCCTTCCTCAATGCGGGTATAGGTCCGGTTGTCCACACGGGGACGTACCCAGCCCCGCATGGTGGCGGACCGGGCCAGGGCTTGGGCGACATCAAGCTCGGCGATGCGCTGGGCGGCAATGGAAATCTCGGGGATACGCGCCTTGGCCTGTTCCCGTATCTCCAGGAACAGCTCTTTTTCCAGTTCGGTGATCTTGTCCGAAGCGCCGTTGATGTCCGATTCCAGGGCGGCAAGGCGGTCCGTCGTAAACCGTTCCCCAGAGACTATCCCCTGACGGCGGATAAAATGTGCGGGAACCTTGGCAAGGTGGTTATTGGTTACTTCGAAAAAGTACCCGATAAGCCGGTTATACCGTATTTTAAGACTGGGAATCCCCGTGGCCTGGCGCTCCTCCTCTAGGTAATCCCCCAAAAGCTGCCGCCCGTTATCTTTAAGGCGCTTGTATTTATCCAGTTTCTTGTTGAACCCGTCCCTGATGAGGTTCCCTTCGGTTAAAAGGATAGAGGGCTCTTCGGCAAGGCTTTTATCCAGGAGGTCCCGGAGCGATATGAGCCGCGTAAAAGTTTCCGTTGGATCGGCTGATTTTTCCTCCGGCGCGGAGGAAGTCCCGGCGGAGGCTTCAAAAACCATGGAGAGTTCCCGGATGGTTTCTTCCAGGTATTCAAAAGAACTCAGGGAGTTTTTTACCGAAACCATATCTTTACCGTGAGCCCGGTCCATGGCAAGGCGGGAACAGAGGCGTTCCAGGTCCGGGGTCTTGCTCAGAATATCCCGTATGAACGTAAGGCAACCCTGATCCCGGTAGAGGATTTCCACCATGTCAAGCCGCTTGTTTATCCGGTCTATGTCCCGCAGGGGATGGAGGAGCCGCCGCTTGAGGAGCCGCCGGCCCATGGAGGTATGGGTTTCGTCCATCACTTCCAGCAGGGAAAACCTGATATCCCCATCCCTCAGGTTATGGACCAGTTCCAGGTTCCGCATGGAGGATTCGTCCATGCCGACATACTCGGTATCCCCATAGAGGGAAAGAATCCTGACATGGGGGATAAGGCTCTGGGCCGTGTCGTCAAGGTAATCCAGCAGGGCGCCAGAGGCAATGATCTCCGGGGAATCGTCCTGAATGCCAAAAGCCCTCAGCGCATGGGCGCCGAACTGCTTTTCCAGCCGCTTCCGGCTCCGCTGGCGGTCGAACAGCCAGTCGGCCCAGCGGTTCACCACCATAGCGGGCCGCTCCATGATGGCATCCGCCAACATCGGTTTTTCTTCCAGCAGGGATTCCTGGACCACCATCTCCTTGATCTGGAGCCGCTCCAGTTCCAGCCGGAGCCGTTCCGCCGCTCCCTCAAAGGGGAAGGACGTAGCGTGGAAGTCCCCGGCGGAAAGGTCTATATAGGCAAGGGAAATGAATTTGGCGGTGGACGCAAGGGCCGCCAAATAGTTGGAACTTCCCTTGTCAAGGAAATCCTCGTCTACCGTGGTGCCTGGGGTGATAACCTCCACGACCTTGCGCTCTATGACTCCCCGGCCTTTGGTTGGCTCGGAAAGCTGCTCGCAGATGGCGATCTTCTTGCCGAATTTCAGGAGCCGGGCAATGTACGACCGCACCGCGTGGTAGGGAACCCCGCACATAGGAAGGCCGTTACGGCTTGTTAAGGTGAGATTTAACAGGGCGGAGACTTCCAGGGCATCCTCGGCGAACATTTCGTAGAAATCGCCAAGGCGAAAGAATAAAACGTTCCCTTGATTTTCCCGTTTTATCCGCCTGTATTGATCGAGCATAGGGCTCGAATCTGCGGAACTGATATTTCCTCCCTACCGTCCTGCTTTAGCCAACAGGTTATTAATCAATTTTTCAGTAATATCAACCGTTGGACTATACCAAAGTATACCGGCATTTTCTTTATTCAAAACCATGCTGTACCCCTCGCTTTCCGCGATAAAACGGATTTCATTGTAAATCTGATCTAAAAAAGTCCCCGATTGGGCCAGCTTGTTTTTCTGATCGTTAAGTTCCGCGGTTTTAATCCGAAAGTACTCTTTGAGGTACTCGGATTTCCGGTAAATATCGTTCTCCAGCATGAGAGACCGGGCTTCAT
>JAIRLK010000009.1 GCA_031259515.1 Treponema sp.
TTGAGAAGGGTTTTATACAGAACCCCCTCCAGGGTATTGATGGTAACAGGGGTATCAGGCGGCAGTTCAACGCCTGCTATGGCCCCATAGAGTTCCCGCAGGGTGTCCGGGTCGCTGAAGAGGGAAAAGAATACGCTGTCCTTGTACCTGGTGTTGGCTCCCATTACTGCATCCTCATCTTGGTCGATCATAGGCGCTTTTGCCGGAATTTTCAATACAGATTCCCGGTCGCTCTGTGGCACCGGACAAAATGTTCCGGCTCTATTTCCGCCATCATCGGGTCAACGGTGAAACAGCGGCCCTCCACAAAGGGGCAGCGGGTATTAAAGCTGCACCCGGTCGGCACATTCACCGGGCTGGGAATTTCCCCCTGGGAGCGGACGCTTTTTGGCTTTAACGCCTCTTCCTCAGCGCTGACAACGGGAATGGCGGAAAGCAACATCTGGGTATAGGGATGCAGGGGCTTCCTGAAAAAAACATCCGCCGGGGCAATCTCGGCAATCTTCCCCAAGTACATGATCGCCACCCGGGTGGCCATGTTCCGCATCAGGCTTAAATCGTGGGTGATGAATAAATAGGAAAGGTTCTTCTGCCTCTGAATCCTGAGCAGCATGTTGATGATCTTCGCCTGCACCGACACATCAAGGGAAGAGGTCGGTTCATCCAGAACGATCATGGAAGGATTGGTGGCGATAGCGCGGGCTATAGCCAGCATCTGCTTTTCCCCGCCTCCCAGGGAAGCGGGGTATTTGTAGAGGTACTCCTCGGGGAGCTCCACCGCGTCAAGGAATTCCAGAAGCTGCTCCCGCTTCCCGCCCCGGCGGATCATCCTGTGAATAGAGAGGGGCAATGAGAGTATCTGCTGTACCGAACGCTGAGGGTTCAGGCTGGTACCGGGGTCCTGAAACACCATCTGGATGTCCCGTTTGATCTCCAGGGACCGCTTCTTCACACCCCCGCTGATGTCCTGTCCCTTAAACCGTATCTCCCCGGCAGTGGCGGCATAGAGGCCTATCACGGTAAACGCGGTGGTGCTTTTCCCCGAACCGGATTCCCCCACCAGACCGAGGGTCTCGCCGGGGCGGATTTCAAAATTGATGCCGTCGATGGCCTTTACCATGAGATTCTTCTGCGCCGCGCCGGTAACGGGAAAGTGCTTTTTCAGGCCCCGCACTTCAAGGATGCCGCCCATACTCATTCCCCCTCCCCGTAGAGAAAACAGGCGGCCGCACGGCCTTCATCCACCGTTACAAGCGGGGGCTGCTCCCGCCGGCACTTTTCCATGACCCTGGGGCAACGCGGCGCAAAACGGCAGCCCGGCGGGGGGTTAAGGTAGCCGGGTATGCGTCCGGAAATGCCCTCGGCCACGCCGCCGCCCGAGAGTTTCGGGATGCAACTCATCAGCGCCCGGGAATAGGGGTGCATCTGCCGCTTAAACAGATCGGAGGTCCGGGCGGTTTCCACCATGTTGCCCGCATACATCACATAGATACGGTCTGCGGTTTCCCGGGCCACCCCCAGGGAATGAGTAATAAGAATGAGGGAACTCTGCTTTTCCTCCACCCGCTGTTTCAAAATTTTCAGGACCTGATCCTGAATGGTTACATCCAGGTTCGTAGTGGGCTCGTCGGCGATGACCAGCTTCCGGGGGGTGGCCATTGCCATAGCGATACATATCCGTTGCCTCATACCGCCGGAAAGCTGGAAGGGATAACTTTGGAGTATCCGTTCCGGGTCCGGCAGGGAAGTTTCCCGCAGGGCTTTGACGGCCAGTTCCTTTTGTACTTCCTTCTTTTCCACCCCGGCCTCCCCGGAGTAACGGATCACGGCGCTCATCTGGCTCCCCACAGTGAACACCGGATTCAGCGCCAACATGGGGTCCTGAAATATCATGGAAATTCCCGCCCCCCGCAGGATGTTGAGTTCGGCCTTGTTCATCTTAAGGACATCTTTCCCATCGAAAATTATCTCCCCGCCGCTGATCCGGGCCTGCCGGACAAGGATGCGGAGGATGGCCTTTACCGTGGTCGTCTTACCGCAGCCGGTTTCCCCCACGATACTGATCTTTTCCCCCTTATCAACGCGGCAGTTCACGCCGTTAAGCACCTTGGTATAACCCTCGAACGTCCGGTAGCCGATGCGGAGATCCCGTATTTCAACTAATCGTTCACCCAAATCCTACTCCTCGCTGGAAAGCATATCCTTTACGCCGTCCCCCATGAAGTTAAAGCCCAGGACGATGATCATAATCGCCAGGGCCGGGAATATGGAGATCCACCACTGGCCGGGGATAAATTTCGCCCCGTCGGAAACCATGGTCCCCAGCGCCGGAATTGGCGGCTGTTCTCCCAGGCCCACAAAACTAAGGGATGCCCCGGTAAGGATGACCCAGCCCATGTCAAGGGTCATCTTGGTAAAGATGGGGCCCAGGCAGTTAGGAAGTATCTCCCGGAACACAATGTGCCCCGCGCCGGCCCCCAGGAGTTCCGCAGACTTGACGTACATCTCATTCTTGACGGACATGGCCATGCCGTAAACCAGCCGCGTATACCAGGGCCACCAGGCAATGCAGACGGCCATCATGGAGTTAAACAGGGTAGGCTTGAGGATAGCCCCCACACAGAGGGCTAGGATCAGGGGCGGCAGCGCCAGAAATATGTCGGTAACCCGCAGGATAAGCGTCGCAAGCCGCCCGCCAAAGTAGCCCGCTAGGAGTCCCAAAGCGCCGCCCAGAGGAACCACCACGGCCAGGACCCCCACCCCCATGGCCAGCGCCCCCCGAAAGGCAAAGAGTATCCGGCTCAGGATATCCCGGCCCATAGTGTCGGTGCCAAGGATATATTCCGGGCCGGGCGGGCGGCTCGCCTTCTTGAAATCCACAAAAGCCCCGGCATGATCCGGATAGGGCGCGATTTTAGGTTGAAAAATAGCGAAAAAGATTACGAGGAGGACGATCACCAGCCCCGCCACGCTCATTTTGTTTAAGGAGAATTTATACCATAACTTTTGAACAGACTCAAAACGCCGCCGCCCGGACGGGGCCTTGGCGGAAACGATCTCTTCGATAGCGCTCACCGGCTGTTTCCCCCCATAAGCCGTATCCTGGGGTCCAGATAGGATACAACGATGTCAATGACGATATTAACCAGGATGAAGACAAGCCCCAGGATCATCACCACCGCCGAGATTGCGTTAAGGTCCTTGTTGAGCATCGCCTGCATCCCGTAGCGGGAAAGCCCGGGGTAGTTAAACAACTGCTCAACCAGAAAGGCGTTGCCGAAAAGGGCCGCCACATCCAGGGACATCACCGATACCGTGGGGATAAGCGAAGGCTTCAACAAATAGTAAAAAAATATCTTTCCCTGGGGTACCCCGTAGGCCTGCTCCGCTAGGATAAAGTCTTTGGTGGAATTTTCCAGCATGGTGGTCCGGGTCAGCCGGGCCGCCTGGGACATACCTCCCAGCATCAGGGCCACCGCCGGCAGGATCAGATGCTTTAGAGCGTCGGCAAACCCGCCGAAGTTGCCCGCCAGAAGATAGTCCAGGGTGTACATGCCGGTAATACGGACCGGCGACGGGATACCCAGGGTCACCCTGCCGGTGGTGGGAAAGATGGGGATGGCATAGCCGAAGACAAGGATGAAGATGATGGCCCACACGAAGGCCGGGGAGACAATTCCCAGGTAGGAAAAGATGCGGATAAGGCCGTCCAGCCAGGTATTGGCGAATTTTGTCGCCAGAATTCCCAGAAGAATTCCCCCCAGAACCATGAATGCCGCGGAAATGATGACGATCTCCAAGGTCGCGGGCAGGTGATCCCGGATGTCGTCGATTACCGGCCGCCGGGTCATAAGGGACTTCCCCAGGTCCAGCCTCACCGCGCCTTTAAGCCAGAGGAGGTACTGGACAGGGTAGGGCCTGTCCAGGCTCATCTCCACCCGCAGGGCCTGGACGGTTTCCTCCGGTACCCGCGGCCCCAGGGCCTGCCGGGCGGGGTCACCGGGAATAACCCGGGCGATAAAAAACACGAGGATAGAAAGCCCCGCCAGAACCAGCGCATAGGTCAGCAGTTTTCTGATAAGGTGCATGTATCGCCCCGCCCCGTGAAATCCGGCTTATTTCCGCCGGTCCGGGTACACTCTGGTATCGTGGGCAACCACATTGTATCCCATGGGGAACACAAAGGGAGCGCCCGCCTTGATCAGTTCCGCGACTGGCCATTCCACATAGCCCGACTGATAGGCCCGCCGTTCCGCCAGGCTGAACATCCAGATGGTGGGGCAGAGATCGTTTATCTCCGCCTGGATCTTCCGGTATTTTGCGAAACGCTCGTCCCGGTCTGGCGTTGCCAGCGCGTCGTCTATAGCCGCGTCCAGAACGGGGTCCAGAATCCACTCCATCTGCTCCCAGGTGCCGGAGGAGGAGGAATGGTACCGGCTTTTCAACACCGCCCCTGCCTCAAAGTAACTGGGCGCGGTAAGGACTATGGAAAGGTTCGGCGTTGACTCAATACTCTGGGCCGATTCAATCATGGAGCCGAAGGGCTGTTTTACAATGTCCACCGGTATCCCCAACTGGGAAAGGTTGGCATTGATAAGGAGGGCGATTTTCTCCTCCTCCGGCACCTCGGCGCACCAGACCAGTTCTATCCGCTGGGCCGCCGTATCCCCCGCGTATTTGGAAAGGGCCAGTTCCGCCCTCGCCTTTTCCAGGTCGTAGGTATAGGGGAGAATGTCGGGGTTGTTGCCCGGAACATTGGAGGGTACCGGCCCCTTTACGGGAACCGCCCCGGGGTAAATGTCGGTCATCACCGTTTCGTAGTCAAAGGCGTAGGCCAGGGCCCTGCGGAAGTGGACATCGTCGGTGGGGG
>JAIRLK010000037.1 GCA_031259515.1 Treponema sp.
CGGAAGCTCGATAGTATCCCGGTCGCCGTTGGAATCGGAAGCGATGGCGTCCCCTTCTTCGCCTTCCATGATGCCGTCCAGCCCGAACACGGAGATAACCACATCGTCGTTGGGAGCCACGCCAAAGGCGACGTTGGAAGGATGATTTGCCTCGTACATCAGGGAACCCATACGGTATTCCATAGAGATGGCGTACTTGGTCCGGGTCTTTTCGACCAGGCCTTCAAGGATCGTTACCAGATGGGGGCTCATGCCGTAGTAATTTGCCAGCAGGGTATGTGGATTTGCCGCGCCGGGACCGGTCAACAGGATGCGTTTGCCCGAATCGTCCAGGGGCAACAGGTTATTGTCGTTCTTGAGGAGGACGATGGATTTCCGGGCCGCTTCCAGGGCGAGCAGGCGGTGCTTTTCGCAGTTGATGACCTCCCGGCCCAGCTTGCCGTAGGGGCTCTGTTCCGGGGGATCGAACATGCCCAGCTTCATCCGGGTACGGAGGAGCCGGGTAAGGGCGGTGTTGATGGCTTCTTCGGTAACAAGCCCCTTCTTATACGAGACGGCCAGCATAGGGTAGGTACAGCCGCAGTTGAGATCGCACCCTGCGTTGAGGGCTTTTGCGGCGGATTCTTCCGGAGAGAATGTAACCTTGTGGTTCTCGTGGAAGTCCCGAATGGCCCAGCAGTCGGAAACAACGTGGCCTTTGAACTGCCATTTGTCCCGGAGTATCTCCTTGAGGAGCAGGGGGCTGCCGCTGCAGGGTTCCCCGAGGGTACGGTTGTACGCGCCCATCACGGACTCTACCCCGTTTTCCACCAGGACCTTAAAGGCCGGCAGGTAGGTCTCCCACAGGTCCTTGGGAGAAACCTGGGCGTCGAACACATGACGCAGTTTTTCCGGCCCCGAGTGGACCGCGAAGTGTTTGGCGCACGCCGCCAGCTTGAGGTTTTCCGGGTCATCTCCCTGGAGCCCCTTCATAAAGGCAAGCCCTATGCGGCTTGTAAGGTACGGGTCTTCGCCGTAGGTTTCCTGTCCCCGGCCCCAGCGGGGGTCCCGAAAGATATTGATGTTCGGGGTCCAGAAGGTAAGGCCCCAGTACTGCTTCCGGTTCCCCATCTTTACCGCCTCATTGTACTTGGCCCGGGCCTCATCGGCTATCGCGGAAGCCGTTTCGCGGACAAACGCTTCGTCAAAGGTCGCCGCCAGCGCTATGGCCTGGGGAAACACCGTGGCAAAACCCGCCCGGGCAACTCCATGGAGACATTCGTTCCACCAGTTATATTCGGGTATCCCCAACCGTTCTATGGCGGGACTCTCGTAGGAAAGTTGAGAAACTTTTTCCTCCAGCGTCATCTTAGCGATAAGGTCCTGAATATGTTCTTCCCTGGTCATGGCAGATACTCCTTCATTTGAATTTCAGACAGTATATCATGGCCGGTCCTCCTGCACTAGGAGCCCGGTAATCGGGCTCCTGCGAACCTTTGGTTCGATGGCAGTTTGCAATGGATACCAAGGATCATCCGCAAAGATTAAATTGCAGAAAATCATAAATTACTCTTGACTAAACCTATGGTTTTAATATAATATTATACCTAGCAATATACTATGAATTAAGCAGGAGGATTTTATGAAAAAAATGTTCTGTGTGTTAGCGATCCTTACGGTTTTTTCCACCGCCCTGTGGGCCGGGGGAAAAAAAGATGAAACCCCGGCATCCGCCGCCGGACAGCCGACCCCCGCCGCCCAGCAACCGGGCCCGGCCTTATCGGGCAAGAAGGTCATCGTGGCGGATGCCAACTCCACCCATCACCTTAACCTCTACGTGGCCTACGAAAAGGGGCTTTTTGCCAAGCGGGGGCTGGAGGTAGATATACAGCAGACCAGTTCCGGGGTTGCGGCGGTAGTCGGCGGGGAAGCGGATATCGTGTTTAACTGCCCCACCGGGGTCATTACCCCCATTGCCAAGGGCCAAAACATCATCATCATCGGCCAGGTCAAGATTCCCTGTACTTCGGTGCTGGTGGTTCCGGTGGACGCTCCCTACAAGACCCCCGCCGATCTTAAAGGGCAACAAATCGCCGGGCTTTCCACTACCTGTTGCGCAGTGATCCTCATCAGGGATGCCCTGCGGAACCAGTACGCCACGGATTTTGAGTTGGTAACCCTGGCCCCCGGAGCGGCCATTGCCGCCCTTGACGCCGGTCAAGTGAAGGGCGCTATTCTGGAAGAGCCCTTCGTGGCGCTGGCCCTCCTCGCCAAAGACGCCCAGGGAAGACCCCGGTACAAGACCCTGTTCAACGGCGATTCCGACGCTGATGGCGACGGCAAGAACGATCCCAATCTTGCCGGAGAGAATCCTCCTTGCCGGACCATCAACGCCAACAAAGACTTCCTGGCTACAAGGCTGGACGACGCTAAGGTCTTCATTGAGGCTATTGCCGAGGCGGACCAGTTGATTCTGGCCAACCCGGTAGCCGCCGACATCGTGGATATTGCCGCAAAATACGTGTCCGTCGACCGGCAAGCCATCATCAACAGCAATCCCAAACTGGGCTTTACCACCCGGCTTGCGACGGACCAGCTTAAAGGCTATGCCGACGCCCTGGTGCGCCAGGGTACCATCGAAACGAATCCCGGCGACGCGCTCTTTGCCCCTCAATTTAAGGGCATAACCTGGTAGCAAAGCCGCAACGGATATGACTGATTAGAAAACAAGGGGGTTCCGTCGGGTTTTCCTTGAACCCGGCGGGTATAAAACCTTCCCGGCTTTACCGGACGTTTCTTTTAATCTTATAGTAAAAAACATGAGTGATGATGCGGCTGCGTCAAAAAGCAAACGCCGTATCGCCAAAGGAGGGGGCAACCCGCACTACGTTAGGGGCCCAAGGCCCCCCGAACCCCCGTATATAATGAGGATCACTCTATCCACAGTTCCACTTCCTTTGAAGCCCCCATATACTGTTCATTGCCGGGGAAAACAAGGGTAACGCGGTATCGCCCCCTGCCGCCGGGAGGAGACGCAAGCGCGGCGCCAGCGGCAAAATACGTAACAACCAGGGGCGGTTTTACCGGCGGCTCGGTACGGGCGGTGATTTCCTTAGGCCCGCCGTCATAGTCAACCCGCTGGACCGGATCGGCAACAATGGAAATAAACGCCTTTTGAATGTGGTATTCAATCTTGATATTCTTACCCCGCCGGTATCCGCCGCCCTCTGGCCGTTCGATTCGGACATAATAATCGCCTACCTCAACGGGCGCTTCGCCGTTGCCGTCTCGGTCCTTTTCTAAATCTTCTTCCGACCTAAAATAGGTAACGATAAAGGGAGGAACATCCTCTTTCGCGGCGTGAACTTCAACAGGCTGGTTCCCGCCGGTATACTGGGTATGCTGATAGGTAGCGGAGGTGATGATGGGCGCTTCTTCCAGGCCCTCGTCTTTTGACACGCAGGAACCGAACAGCAGCGCCGGCAGCAACGGAATGAGGAATCGCACCCGCGTCATTCGTCCAGATCCGAAAGCTGGGTGGACAGATACCGCTCCCCGGAGTCCGGGAGGATCGCCACGATGGTTTTGCCCCGGCTTTCGCTCCGGGCGGCGATCTTGAGGGCGGCCCACAGGGCGGCGCCTGACGAAATGCCCGCAAGGATCCCCTCGGTACGGGCCAGGGCGCGGGAACTCTCAAGGGCATCTTCGTTGGTTACCCGGACTATCTCGTCAATGACGGAACGGTTCAGCACCTTGGGGATAAAGCCCGCTCCTATACCCTGGATGCGGTGAGGCCCCGCCAGGCCGCCCGAAAGGACCGGCGAGGCGTCGGGTTCTACGGCCACGATTTTTACCCCCGGTTTCCGCCCTTTAAGCGTCTCTCCCACGCCGGTGATAGTGCCGCCGGTCCCGACGCCGGCCACAAAAACGTCCACCCCGCCTTTGGTGTCGGCCCAGATCTCTTCTGCGGTAGTCCGGCGGTGTACTTCGGGATTGGCGGGGTTGTCGAATTGCAGGGGCATATAGCCGCCGGGAATACGGCCCACCAGTTCTTCCGCCTTTTGAACAGCCCCCTTCATCCCCGACTTGCCGGAAGTAAGCGCCACTTCCGCGCCGAGCATCCGGGCCAGTTTCCGCCGTTCCACCGACATGGTTTCCGGCATGGTCAGGATGAGCCGGTAGCCTCTGGCGGCGCAGGCAAAAGCCAAGCCTATGCCGGTATTGCCCGAGGTGGGTTCAATCACCGTACCGCCGCTTTTCAGTTTGCCCTCCCGCTCCGCCGCGTCCAGCATGGCCGCCCCGATGCGGTCTTTAACGCTGGCCATGGGGTTAAAGGCCTCTACCTTTACCAGCACGGTTCCCGGCAGGTCCTTCCCCATTTTCCCCAGCCGAACGAGCGGCGTATTCCCTCGGGCCGCAATGATAGTGTCGAAAATTATCCCCCGGCTGGGGACCCGCTCCTGTTGTTCGCCCATAAATTCTCCTGCTATATCGAATAATCCGCTTCCTGATTGATGTCGTACTGGAACATCGCCAATATGCGCTCCTGGATTTCCACCAGTTCCGCATCCGTCCTGGCCCGTGGACGCCGTACCCTTACCGGAATGCGGTTGCGGATCGTTCCCGGACCAGGGGAGAAGACTATCACTTCATCGGAAAGATAGACCGCTTCCTGGGTGTCGTGGGTTACGAGGATCACGGTGATGGGGCTTCCGGCCCCGCCGGTCTCGTCCCAGAGCCGCAGCAATTCGTCCTGGAGCTTTTCCCGGGTCAGGGCATCCACTGCGGCAAAAGGCTCGTCCATGAGGATGATCTTCGGCTCCACCGAGAGGGCCCGGGCCAGGGCCAGTCGCTGGCGCATACCTCCCGAAAGCTGGGAGGGGTATTTATGGGCCGAAGCGGCAAGATCCACCTTATGTAAATAGAAAAGAGCCTTCTCTTCGATCTCCCGCTTTTTAGCCCGCCCGGAGGAACGCAGATTAAGGGCAAAGACCACGTTTTGCAAGGCCGTCATCCAGGGAAAGACCGCGTAGTCCTGAAAGATCATGGCAATGTCATGCTTGGGCCGGTCCCGGAACACGCCGTTGGCCAGAGGCGAGATAAAGCGATACCGCCTGCGATAGGCGATCTGTTCCTTGCGGGTCGCGGGCAGGGGTTCCAGAACCAGCTTGCCGTCTATATGGATAGTCCCGTCCGTCGGGGCCTGGAGGCCCGCGAGAATTTCGAGGAAGGTTGATTTTCCGCAGCCCGAAGGCCCCAGGATAGAAACAATTTTTCCATCGGGGATGGTGAGGGACACGTTGAGGACAGCGGTAAGACCTTCGGCCAGCCCCTTTTCGTTTACCACAGAAAAAAATTTGCCGATGCTTCTCGCTTCTATCATGTCTGCCTATCCTCTCCCGCCCTTACCGTCCTACTTTCCAGATGGCAAGTTTGATTTCCACATACTTGAGTATTTCAATAAGAAACCAGCCTATCCACCCAAGGATCACCATGCAAACCATCATTTCGGGAATGACGAAATAGTCTTTAGCCTGGCCCAGAAGGTAGCCTATGCCCATACGGCCGCCGTAAGATTCGCCGATGAGGAGCATCACCAGGCCCATAGCAACCCCGGTTTTGAGGCTCATGATGATGGACCCAAAGGCGTACCAAAAGTAGACTTTGCGGAGCAGCGTAACCTCACTTGCGCCGAAAACCCGTGCGGAGGCAAGGTAGCGGGGGTCCGTGTCTTTGATACCCTGATAGGTGTTGAAAAGTACCGGATAGAAGATGCCGATGAACATGAGGAAGATATGCATCTTCGAGCCTATACCGAAGAGGATGATCGTCATGGGTACCCACGCCGGCGGCGGTATGGGGGACAGAAGCTGCCACAGGGGCAGGACATAAGCGCGAATCTTGAGGTTCCAGCCCATAAGGAGGCCGATGGGGACCGCGAGAACCACCGCAATGCCAAAGGCCGTAAAGAAGCGCCCCATACTGTAGCCGATGTGAAACACCAGGTCTTTGTGCCAAAGCATGTACCAGAAGCGCCGGGCCACCGTGCTCAGGGAAGGGACAAGGCTTTCCGGCAATATCTTCCAACGGGGAAGGAATTCCCATAAGAGGAGCAGGGGAATCAGTATCGAAAGAAATTCCAGGGAGAAAAAGTTGCCCAGGGAATTTTTAAGGAAGCCCCCAATTTCCTGTAAAACCCGCCGCCAGCCCCTAGTCTCGTAGGTATCATGTGTATTCATACTATTTTAGTAGGTATTATAATATAGCAGGGCTGTAGGTTTAGTCAAGCATTATTAGCAAACTAACAGCAATTCTCTATATTAACCTCTTAGCAGGTCCAATAATTCTTCTCAAACCGCTATTCTCCGGTTTCTTTGTATACGAGGATGCTTGCGCGGGGTATTGACATATTGGCGCTACAGAGGTAGTATAAAATCCGTCTGGTAGAAGTTTCTGTAAACCATAATTTGATTTTACCGGCGTGTTTTCAGGACGATTAACTCAGCGGGAGAGTGCTACCTTCACACGGTAGAAGTCACTGGTTCAAATCCAGTATCGTCCATGCCTTAATTGCTTATATGGCAAGGAATTAGCTGACCGAACAACCGAAGCTGTATCACACAAAAAGCCCCGAGGTACACTGCAAGGTACATTGATACCGGACCTTGCCTTGGGGGCAGGTGAGATTATGCGTCCGTTGAAACCCCACGCGCCCTATTGTATTTACCGCAAGCAGACCAAAGCTGGGTATTTCTGGTACGTCCGTTATTGGGACGAGGCAAGCCGGAAATACGCCCGCATCCGGTCAACCGGGATCCCCGTAAAGGGCCGGGGAGGCGGCCGGCATGACGCCGAAGAAGCGGC
>JAIRLK010000065.1 GCA_031259515.1 Treponema sp.
GATTGGACCAACGGGCTTTACTATATTACCAAAAGAACGGAATTGTATACGATACAGAACCTGCTTAACCGTATGGTTTCGGACCTTCAATATCTGATCCGGAACGTTAACCTTTCGGCGTCAATGGCCGGAGAACTTGCCCGGATTCCTACTACGGGTGTCCAAATGGCCATTGCCGTTGTGGCAATCTTACCTATATTGATCTTATTTCCATTCCTTCAACGATATTACTCCAAGGGTATTACCCTGGGCGCGGTGAAAGGATGACCGCTGTTTCCATCGTTGTGGACATTCAACTTTAAAGGAGGAATGTATGCTACTTTACTATGAACAAGAATAAAACGTAAGTGATCAAAAATTTTTAACTTTTCTATTGACAGATATTCAAAAGCAATACACAATAAATATAACAAATTTATCCATTAGGAGGAAGTAAATGAAAATGAAACGAAGATTTGGCGTGGTTCCCGTACTGTTCTTTACCGTATTGGGATCTTTATGGGCGGGTGGCAATCAGCAAGGAGGCGGCACGGACAAGCCCGTCGAACTCGTGTGGTCTTATGTTACCTGGGGCATGACCCCGGCGGATAACCCCAAGGTGGAGGCGGCTATAAATGAATACCTTGCCCCAAAGGGCTTGCGGGTTAAGCTCCAGCCCGTAGGCATCGCGGAGCGGGTCCAAAAACAAACCCTAACTCTATCTTCTCCGAGTGAGCCTTTGGATCTTTTCACCTTATGGGGAGGTAGTGAGCTGAACTCCGCATACCAGAGGGGGCAGATAATCCCCCTGGACGATCTGATACAACAGTATGGCAAGGAACTGGAAAGGGAAGTGGGTCAAACCTATCTGTCGGCAGGCAAAGTCAATGGGGAAATTTACGGCGTTCCCTCGCTGAAGGATCAGGCTTCCAACTTCGGTTTTGTGATCACCAAGGAATATGTGGATAAATACAACATAGACCTGAGCAAGGTAAAAACCATACAGGATATTACGCCTATTCTAGCCCTGATCAAACAAAACGAACCTGACTTTTACCCCTTTATCCCCAACTCGCTTACTATCCCCCTTCAGCATGATACTCTGGGTAACGATCTCGGGGTGCTGATTGGCGATAATTACAACGTGGTGAACCTGTATGAAAGCAAGGAATACCGGGACCTCGCCGCGCTGGTCCGTTCATGGTATCAAGCTGGGTATATACGCCGGGACGCCGCGACGGTAACGGAGAATAACCTTATGCAGGTACGGGCGAACACTGGCTGCGCTTATTTTACCTATGGAAAGCCGGGGGTAGAAATGGAGGATGCGGTAACCGCCGCCCATGAACTGCTTATCGTGGATTTTCACCAGGCTTTTACCGCCACATCAAGTCTCCAGACGGTCATGTGGGCTATCCCGTTGAACTCGAAACACCCGGATAAGGCTATGCAGCTTATGAATCTGTTATACTCCGATCCGGTTTTGATCAACCTTATCGACTGGGGCATTGAGGGAACCCATTACGTTAAAAAACCTGACGGGACTATTACCTATCCAGCGGGAATGACCGCGGCAAACTCCCCCTATATGCTCAACATGACATGGCAGTTGGGGAACCAGTTCTTGTCCCATGTATGGGAAGGGCTTCCTCCCAACTACTACGAGACCTTGCGGGCGTTTAACAACAGCGCGAAAATTTCTCCGGCTATGGGTTTCTTTTTTGACACTTCCCGGGTCCAGTCCCAGATTTCCGCGTTAACCGCCGTGGTGGAAGAGTACAATATGGGCTTTACCACCGGCAGTCTGGATTTATCGGTATTGGACGAGTTTAACGCCAAGCTAAAAGCGGCGGGCTTGAACGACGTGATCGTGGAAAAGCAACGGCAGCTTGACGCATGGCGAACCGCGAATAAGAAATAGGCAATGTGCCTGTCGCGGCCTTAAAAGGCAGGAGGCTTAGGTTATGTCAAACACCGGCGTTTTCGTTTCTCGATGTAAAGGACTCGTACGGTTTTGTCCGCTGTATTCCATGATGATTCCCGGATTGTTGTACCTGATTATTAACAATTACATCCCCATGTTCGGGCTGGTAATCGCTTTTAAGCGGCTTAATTTCAGGCTGGGCATTTTGAAAAGCCCTTGGGTGGGGTTCGAGAATTTTAAGTTTCTGTTCCTCACCCCGGACGCCTTCGTGATGACCCGGAACACGATTCTGTATAATCTTCTCTTTATCGTGATCCACACGATTATCGCTATTCTGTTCGCTCTTCTTCTGAATGAGATCAAGGGACGCTTTGCCAAAAGCGTTTATCAGAATCTAATCCTCCTTCCTCACCTTATATCCATGGTCATTGTCAGCTACCTGGTTTACGCATTCCTCGCCATGGATACGGGGCTTATCAACAACTCGATTCTCGCGCCCCTGGGCAAGGAAGAGATCATGTGGTATCAGGAAAAAAGGTACTGGCCGCTGATTCTGGTCATCGTCAGTACATGGAAGGGCTTCGGGTTCCAGTGCATCATCTACCTTTCAGCCCTGGTGGGAATCCCCAAGGATTATTACGAGGCATCCTACATCGACGGGGCGGGAAAATTCCGCCAGCTCTGGAGCATAACCCTGCCTCTCCTCAAGCCTACCATCATTATCCTTACCCTCCTCGCGGTGGGGCGTATGTTCTACTCGGACTTTGGGCTTTTCTACCAGGTCCCCATGCGCCAGGGCGCGCTCTACGATGTTACCACCACCATTGATACCTACGTGTACCGGGCATTGATGACCTTGGGGGATATGAGTATGTCCTCCGCTGCGGGCTTTTATCAGTCCCTGGTGGGGTTTGTCTGTATCATGGGGGCAAACGCTTTGGTTCGTAAAATCGAGCCTTCAAGCTCTTTATTTTAGGGAGGTTCTATGCTTTCAGGACAGGAAAAAGCCATACTGGGCTTTTCGCATATCATATTGATCATAGCTTCCGCCGCCTGCGTTATTCCCTTTGTCATCCTGATAATGGCGTCGGTTACCGGCGAGGAAACCCTGATCCGGGACGGATATCAGCTCTTTCCCAAAGTCTTTAGTCTGGACGCCTACCAGTATCTCTATCATCAGGGAACATCAATAATCCGGGCATACGGGATAACGGTTTTTACCACCGCCGTTGGGACTTTCCTATCCCTGCTAATCACCCTGCTGATAGCTTATCCCCTTTCCATGCGGTATTTGCCGGGGAAGGGCATCGTGATGTTCCTGCTGGTATTTTCCATGCTTTTTAACGGCGGCTTGGTACCGACCTACATCATGTACACCCAGTATTTTCATCTTAAAAACACTATCTGGTCATACATCATTCCGGGAAAGTTATTGGGCGCCTTTAATGTGCTGCTGATACGGAGCTACCTTATCTCAAGCCTGCCCGGGGAAATGATAGAGGCGGGTCGTATCGACGGCGCGGGGGAATACGCTATTCTGTTCCGCATCGTGGTTCCCATATCGACCCCCATACTGGCGACCATCGGGCTGCTCAACGGGCTTGGGTTCTGGAACGACTGGTACAATGGACTTATCTATATAACCAACGATGCCCTGTACAGCCTACAGGTGTTGCTCAACGCCATTCTTACCAACGTCCAGTATCTGGCAAATAACGAGATGGGGCAGCGAATGAATATACGACTGCCCTCGGCATCTATCCGCATGGCTATTGCCGCCATCGCGGTGGTTCCCATATTGATGATCTATCCCTTCTTCCAAAAATACTTTGTAAAGAGCATTACCATGGGCGCGATAAAGGGATGATAGAAAAACGGCACACAATGGAGGATTTATATGTATTTGAGCATTGAACAATGGCGGGCAGGTATTCTGGAATTTGCCGACCAGGGACAAACGGATAACCCCTTTCTGGACAGGCGTATCAGCGCCGAGTTTACCGGACCTTCGGGAAGAAAGATAATCCGGGAAGCCTATTGGGACGGGGGCAATAGTTACAAGGTTTCTTTCGCCCCCACGGAAACCGGCAGGTGGGCATACGTTCTCACCGCGCCGGAAAACACCGGACTTAACGGCAAAACAGGCATTGTGGAATGTACCGCCTATACCGGAGACCTGCCCATCTACCAACATGGGTTTCTGAAGATTGGCGGTCAGGGGAAGTACATCGCTTACGACGACGACACCCCTTTCTTCTGGCTGGGAGATACCCATTGGGGCTTTATCGCCGGTGAAAAATGGGACGAGTCCAACCATCCTGCCATGAGGAGTATGTTTAAGGGGATGGTGGATAAGCGCTGGGAACAGGGATTCAACGTCTACCAGACCAACCTCCGCTCGGAAGGTGGCTTTATGGGTCCCACCCATTTTTGGGTTGACGGCAAGGAAGGTCTTTTGCCGGACGTGGGTTTTTATCAGACCGAAGTTGACAAGCGGATGTTCTACCTTGCTGACCAGGGCATGGTAAACGCCCTGGGTTTCGCCTGGGGCGGATCAGTGGTAGGCAAATTAGAACTCCAGAAAAATTTAGCCCGCTACATCGTCGCCCGCTACGGCGCGCTGCCCTTGGTATGGACCCTGGCTGGGGAAGTAGCAGGATACAATGGCGCGGAACGCCAAGCCTGCATCGACGGCTGGCGGGAAGTTGCTTTGCTGGTACAGGAACTGGACGGATACAAGCACTTACAGACCGCCCATTATACCAACGAGCGTCCCTTCGCGGATTATTACCAAAACGAGCCTTGGTTCGACTTTACCCTCAACCAGGCGGGACACGGCGACTATCCCATCAGCGGGCAGCACTACCGGGAACACCGGCGGCGCTTCCCGGACAAGCCCTTTATCGAGGGAGAGGCGCTGTACGAATTCGTGTTTACCCTGGAGGAAAACGGGGGGCGGATCGCGGACGCCGATATGCTCCGCCGAGTCGCCTATATGTCGATCCAAACCGGAGGCTGCGGTTTTACCTACGGCGCTCAGGGAATATGGGACACGGTTTGGGAAAAGCCCAGCGAAGCAGTCCCCTTCAATCCCTTTAACCCTCACGGCATTACCTGGCGCGAGGCGGTGGATGGACCAGGGGCGACGCAGATGGGTTATATGCGGAAATTTTACGAGGCTCTGGGTTTTGAAAAACTCAGACCCTTTATGGGATGCTTCAATTCCAAACTGCCCTTCAGCGACGAAGCCTTGTTCGGGATGTTCAACCCCTACATCATGGCGAGTGAGGACATGGGAACGGTCGTACTGTATTTTACCGCCCAAACAAGAACCATGGGGGCTTCTATAAAATACCTTAAAAATCGCCCCTATCAGGCGAAGTGGTTTAACCCCCGGGAAAATAAGTACCTGCCTATTGAGAAGCCGGTGATTCCCCGGATGGGCGAATGGGAAATTAGTCGCCCGCCGGATACCAAAGACTGGCTCATGGTTTTAAGCGAAGTTTCAGGAGGCTCTCATGCTTAAACAACTCGCCTTTATACCAGTAACGGAAGATTCCCGACCCTTCGGCGCGGCAGCGAAGTCCTGTGGCTTCGATGAAGCGGGCTGGGTGGAAGATGAATACCTGATGAGCGGTGAGGCTCAGGTGTACACCGAAAAGGCGGGTAAACCAGAGCCTATTTTTTCGGGCGCTCCCTACACCACTCGGCTTATCGTCAGGCGTCCCGGAAAAATTGCGCAATTCAGCAGGAACGTAGTCATCGAGATTCTCAATTCCACAGCCAATATCGACATCGACCGTATGTGGGTCAATTCATGGAACTTTTTTATGCGCCGGGGCGACATCTACGTGGGCATTACCAGCAAGGGACACGTGATAGAGTCGCTGCTTAAATTCGACCATCGACGTTACAGGTCGATTAACTGGGCAAACCCCCTGCCGGAACGGGAAGTCCCCATTGGCGCGCCCACGACCGGACTCTTCCGCTTCCTCCCCCAGTTTGAAAGCGGACTCTTTTGGGATATGCTTATCGATCTGGCGGAGTTGCTCCGTTCCGATTCCCCGCAGAACCCGATCCGGGATTATGAGAACCGGTATCTCTACCTTACCGGCTGGTCCCAGTCCGGGGCGTACATTGCCCGAATCCTGAAAAGTTTTTATCGGTTTGATTCGCCCCTTTTCGACGGCTATCTCTCCGCGGGAAGCGGCGCCGGGGCTGCACCAATAAACGCCTACGAGGGGAACCTCACTATGTTTGGCGGAGACAAGATTCCGGCGGGGAGCATGATGGGCGCTCGGGAGCCAGTGATCGCCATCAACACGGAGAGCGAAAACCGCATGGTCAACTGGTACGGCGACTTCGACAAGCCTCTGTTCAAGTTCAGAACCTATCAGATCGCCGGTTCCAGCCACGACACCAAATACAACCTGCTGGATTATTACGGACAAGAGGGCTTGGCGGAACTAGACCGGATCGGCATCAAGAACGCCTATTACGGAGTGGACGGAGACCCATTGGATTATCCCTGCGAAGTGATCTTCAATGCTGCATTTCATCATCTTTACCAATGGGTCAGGGATGGGATTCCTGCGCCCTACGCACCCAAGATTGAAACTAAAATAGTTTTTCGGGAATCCGCCGGACCCTTCGGCAATTATATAGAAAATTGTACCGACGCCTTCGGCAACTGCAAGGGAGGCGTCAGGACAGCGGCGTTGGATTATCCCACGGGAAAGTACAGCAGCTTCAGTGTTATGGCGGATGGCGGCGTCAATCCCATGTTTGGCAAGGTAAACCCCTTCCCACGGGAATTACTCAAGCTGCTCTACGGGAGTCTGGATCGTTACCGCAATCTAGTTACGGAAAACGCCTGTGAGACTGTAAGCCGGGGTTTTCTTTTGCCCGATGACCGAGATGCTTTTATTGAACGGGTGGTAAATACCGCCAAAGAACGGGGTCTTGCATAAGGTGAGTTCGACCACATATGACGTGGATAAACGCCGAGGCGTCAGCGGCGGGGTCAGACGCCTGTTAAAACTTGGAGGAGAAAAAATGGATAAAATCACCCTGGGCTACGCGCCCACCAGACGGAGTATCTTTAGCGCGCCGGACGCGCTGAAGTACCGAAACCTGACAAAAAAGTGTCTTGAGGAATTAGGTGTGAACATTGTCGATATTGACGACATCAACGCCGAGGGGCTTCTCTACGATATGAATGACGCGCCCCGGATAATCGAGAAGTTCAGCGCCGCCGGTGTTGACGGCTTGTTTTTCCCGCACTGCAACTTCGGTATGGAATACGCGGTGGCTGACTTGGCGCGGAACATGGGCTTACCGGTTCTGCTCTGGGGTCCACGCGACGAACGACCCGACGCTGCGGGGATACGCCTGCGGGATAGCCAGTGCGGGCTTTTCGCAACGGGTAAGGCGCTGCGCCGTTTCCGCACACCCTTTACCTATATGACTAACTGCCGTCTTGAGGACCCGGAATTCAGGCGTGGGCTTAACGTGTTCCTGCGGGTGTGCAATGTCGTAAAGGTGTTCCGGCGTATCAGGATTCTGCAAATCTCAACGCGCCCCTACGATTTTCTTACAACGATGTGTAACGAAGGAGAACTGCTTGAGCAATTCAACATTCAGCTTGCCCCGATACCAATGACGGAACTTGTTGAGGCGTTTGAGGCGGTGAAGGGCTCGGACGAGACGCGGGAGGTGGCGGCGCTTATTCGGGAAAGGATGGAGATCAAGACCGGTGAGGAGGTTATCCCCAAAGTGGCGGCGCTCAAGACCGCGATGAAGGCGCTGGCGGCGAAGTACGGCTGTAACGCCGCAGCTATTCAGTGCTGGAACGCGCTGCAATCGGAGATCGGCATCATGCCCTGCGCGGCCAATTCGCTCTTAACCGGCGAGGGTATTCCCGTGGTCTGCGAGACCGACATTCACGGCGCTGTTACGTCCCTCATGGTACAGGCGGCGGGCCTTGGGCAGGAGGACATCATGTTT
>JAIRLK010000080.1 GCA_031259515.1 Treponema sp.
GGAGAAGGGCATGAAGGAGCCAAGCCGCAATTTTTTATCCCTGTAATGTTTAATTACAGTTTCTAGATCCTAAAAGCGGCGTGATAACCGGCGCCGCTTTTATAAAGGTTATTCTTCCGAACTTGATGTTGACACCGGCGCCTCCTGCCGGATGCCGAATTCAACGCGTCAAGGATGGATGAATTGGTTCCTTAGTCCGTCCGTAACACGGTTAGGTTATGGGCGGGCTATCTTAATCTAAGGAGAATCTATGAAGAAGCATATTTTTTCTCTGATTGCCGCGGCTTTAACCCTTATGGTTATCCCAGGCTGTAACAAGTCAGACAAGCCGGCAGATTCCGGCTCCGCTCCTGTCGCGATAACCGTTGAGGTTTTTGATCGGGGTACAGACGGCGGTAAAACCGACCCCACCAACAACGAATGGACCAAATGGATCAAAGCAAAGGTACTGAAAGATGAAAATATTGATGTTACCTTTGTTGCCGTAAGCCGCTGGACGGAAGAACCTGATATTGTCGCCAGAATGGCGGCCCAAGACGCTCCCGACCTGTGCTATACCTACAGCATGGACAATGTACGGAGCTGGGGTATTCAGGGCGGGGTGTATGATCTTGCCTCGTATGTGGACACCCTGCTTCCCGACATGAAGGCAATGATGGGGGAAGACCCCGGTATTCCCGGCCAAAATCTGATTTGGCACAGTAAAGACGTGGATTCAGGAGCGCTCTACGGCATCAGTAACAAGTACGTGTATACCGCCTCCCACAATACGTTTATCCGTAAGGACTGGCTGGATAAACTGGGCCTCCCCCTTCCCAAGACAACCCAGGAATTCTACGATACTATGGTAGCATTCAAAAATAATCCCGCCAAACTGGGGGTAGACCGGGTAGTACCCTTCCTTATAACCTCCGATATCAGATGGCAGGTGTATAACATCTTCCTTTCGTTTATGGACCCCGGCCTTTCTTTCCAGGAACGCTGGGTAAACACCGTAGCGGAACGTCAGGTCCTGGTACCCGGCGTCAAAGAAGCGTACCGTTTCCTGAATAGGATGTACAATGACGGTTTAATTGACCGGGACTTTCCCCTCTATGCGGACGATACCGTTCCCTCCAATGTCATGAAGAGCGGTATAGTCGGCGCTTTCCAGCACAACTGGGACCAGCCCTTCAGACAGAACCTGCAAATCCAGACTGAGCTTGAAAAGAATATCCCTGGAGCGAAGTTTGTCCCGGTGGACTGCTTTACCAATTCCGCCGGCCTTACGCCCAAGCGCGGTTCCCCGGCGGCGGGGGGTCTTATCATCTTTGTGCCAAAGACTTCCAAGAATCCCGAAGCGGCCATGCGCTATGCCAACTGGCTCTGCCGGTACGAAAACTACCATTTCCTTCAGTTCGGTAATGAAGGCGTTAATCACGAACTGGTAAACGGCGTACCCAAACCCATAAGCGCCACCGGGCCCTGGATTCAGAACTCCGGAGTAAACGTGGACTACACCATGAGTATCAACGGCTATCTGATGAAAACTCCCGAAGAACTCTCTCAGGTACTCGCCTTCGGGTATCCGGGGATTCCGCCTGAGGATGTAATAACCGCGTACATCATGGCTTCGACCAACGCAAAACAGGAGCCCTATGTGCCGGCAACCATTACTTCCATCTCCACAATACGCCAGGTTCTGGTTGACAAGGAGAAAGCCCTCTCGGTTAATCTTATCTGCGCCAGCCCGGGAACATTTGATCAGACTTGGGATGCCGGTATAAAGGACTGGCTTACTTCAGGCGCTCAAACCGTTATTGACGAACAACGGGCAAAGTACCGGTAATTTTAAGTAAGGAGAGAGTATATGCGTTTTCCCCCTATTGTGGCTGCCTGTCCCCATTTTCTCCACGGAGGCGATTACAACCCTGAACAGTGGATTAAATGGAAGGACGCCATCTGGAAAGAAGATATGCGGCTGGCAAAACTGGCCGGCATCAATTCCTTTTCTATCGGGATTTTTTCCTGGTCTGTACTGGAACCTCATGAGGGGGAATACCGGTTTGAATGGCTTGATGAAGTGATGGATATGCTGGCGGATAATGGGATCATCGCGGTGCTTGCCACCCCTTCAGGGGCCCGGCCCGCGTGGATGAGCAAAAAGTACCCGGAGGTGTTGCGGGTTAACGCCCAACGGCAGCGGAATATTTTCGGCGGGCGGCAAAATCATTGCCTTTCATCCCCGGTCTACCGTGAAAAGACCGGAGCCGTCAACGCGCTTCTGGCGGAGCGTTATAAGAATCACCCTGCCCTGGGGGTGTGGCACATCTCCAATGAATTCGGCGGCGACTGCCATTGCCCGCTCTGCCAGGAAAGGTTCCGTTCCTACCTCAAAGAAAAATACAAGACCTTGGAGGCCCTCAACGAAGCCTGGTGGGGTACGTTCTGGAGTCACGCGTATTCGGAATGGGACGAGATTGAAAGTCCCAGTCCTTTGGGCGACCAGGTTTTCCACGGCCTTAACCTGGAGTGGAAGCGCTTTACTACCGAACAGTTTGTGGATTTCTACCTCCACGAGACCGCCCCCATGCGGAAATTTACCCCCCGCGTCCCCTGTACCACCAACCTAATGGGAACCTACCCCGGTATCGACTACTTCCGTCTGGCGGAAGCGCTGGATGTGGCGGCCGTGGACAGCTATCCCCGGTGGACCGGCGGCGAAGGGGACATTGAAGTGGGTGTGCGGACGGCGTTCTGCCACGACCTTACAAGAGGGCTCAAGGGCAGGCCCTTCATGCTGATAGAATCTTGTCCCACGGCGACAAGCTGGCAGGCCGTACTAAAATTACGGCGGCCCGGCGTTCACATGCTCCAGTCAATGCAGGCGGTGGCCCACGGCTCGGATACGGTACAATACTTCCAGTTCCGCAAAAGCCGGGGCAGTTCCGAAAAATTCCACGGGGCGGTGGTGGACCACGAAGGCAGCGAAAACACCCGGGTCTTCAAAGACGTTGCCGCTGTGGGGGAACAGCTTAAAACCCTGGACGCCCTAGCCGGAGCGGATACCCCCTCACGGGCGGCCATACTCTACGACTGGAATGTGCGCTGGGCGCTGGACGATGCCAAAGGTTTTCTCCAGAACAAAACCGATTATGAAGGCACGGTGATCAGCCATTACCGCGCCTTCTGGAGCACGGGTATACCCGTAGATGTCATCGACTCCACCCGTAGTTTCGATAAGTACGACCTCCTGGTTTCCCCCATGCTCTACATGCTCCGGGACGGTACGGCGGACCGGATCAACGACTTTGTGGAGCGGGGCGGGACCTATGCGGCCACATACTGTACGGGCTATGTGGATTCCACGGATCTCTGTTTCCTGGGCGGCTTTCCCGGCCCCCTCAAAGAAACTCTGGGTATTTGGAACGAAGAAATCGACGCGCTCTTTCCCGAAGATACGAACAGCATACAATGGCAGGGTAAAAGCTACCCGGTCTTTGGGCTCTGTGAGCTTATCCATACACGGGGCGCCGAAAGCCTGGCCGTCTACGGCGGTGATTTCTACGCCGGAATGCCCGCCCTCACGGTGAACCGCAGGGGGAAGGGCAGAGCATACTACATAGCGGCCCGTACCGGAACGGAGTTCCTCACGGACTTTTACCGCGCCCTTGCGTCGGAGGCCGGCGTCAAACCCCTGCTGGAAGCGCCTCTCCCAGAAGGGGTTACCGTCCAGGCGCGTAATAACGGCGAAACCGAATTCGTCTTTGTCATGAATTTTTCGCCTGTTCCCCAAACCGTTGACGCGGGCGGCGCGGGTATGCTGAATCTTGCGCCCTTCGGCGTACGGATCATAGAACGTCCCAATTAGCCGGGGGCCGGGGGGCCTTAGGCCTCCCGGCGGGGGCAGGGCGGACCATTTATTGTTCCTCCTCACCGTCATTAGGTTACAGTGGTATTTTAGGATGGCCTTTATCCCTATTCAACCTCTCTCGCCCACTACCTCTTTTCGAGAATATTTTAATGCGCTCGCCCTGGGATACACCGCTTGCCTTCTTTGAAAAAGCGGTGTAACATGGTACCATGCTGGCTATGAGGACAGATTTAAGAGTAAAGACTTCAAAACAACAGCCGGGTAATGTACAGGATTTGGTATATACCGCGTTGCGGAAGAGTATTATCAACTTGAACCTGGCGCCGGGAACGGCTATCAGCGAAAAGGAAATAGCCGGCCGTTATCAGGTCAGCCGGACCCCGGTACGGGAAGCGTTTATTCACTTGTCCCAGGAAGGACTAGTGCAGGTTATACCTCAAAAAGGTACGCTGGTTTCCCTGATAGACCTCAACCGGGTTGATCAGGAATTTTTTCTGCGGGAAAATCTGGAATTGGCGGTTCAGAAACCGTTTCTTGAAAAAAGCCTGCCGGAACACTTTGCCCGTCTGAAAGATTTGGTAGAGACTCAAACCGAAACCCTGGCTCAGAAGCGCTACAACGAATTCGTAAACTATGATGATGCGTTTCACCGAATCTTTTTCGAGGCCGCGGGGCAGGAATTAAGCTGGAAAGTTCTGGAAACCTTCTGTGGTCATTATCACCGGGTACGGCTTCTCAGCGTCTGGTTTCAGGATATAGCCCAGGATATAATCCGTCAGCATAATAATCTCGTTGACGCCTTGCGGGAAAAAACGCCGGACCGGGCGCGGGAACTGCTAAAAAGCCACCTGAATCAACGGCGCGTTGAAGAACCTATGCTTAAAGAAAAATTCCCCCAATATTTCGATACCCCGACGGAACAAAATTTCTTCAATATAGACTTCGGCGGCCTGCCATTTCTCAACCCCGATTCTCCTACAAACGCCATGAAGCGTTTGTAGGAGTTGGTGATGTTCTAAAATTATTGTATCAAGCACACTCTCCCCAAAAACCAGACATTTATTTTGAGGGCGACAACGATCTTGTGCATCTGTTCCCTTTTCGAGAACCGTATCCCTTTCCTCACTAATCGTGCGTACCGCCTCCTCAACGATAGATGTTTCCTTTCTATCTTTTGCGTCTTCTTTTTCGTTACAACCAATACCTCTGATGAAAAACGCTCATACTACGCATAGTTGCCATCCCTATACACCTTCCCTATCTTAAGCGGCTCAAGCAATTCCATTAGCTTATCAAGATTTTTATGTTCCCTCTGTTGAACCAACATGATAATGTCCCCTTAATAACAATGTAGAAATGACCCCCATGACAGGATGAAGGCAGGAGGAATAGATGACCGGAAAAATACCAATGGGGCAAAAAAAATTGCTAAGGGGAAACACTACTGTCCGGTTTAAATGAAAGAAAAACAAAATAGCTTGTATCTTTGTCCTTAGACTGGTATAACGAAATTAACATAAATCTATATACCATAAGGAGATACAAGCTATGTCATCGGACTTTAGTTCGCGTTTACTTAAGCGGTTGGCAAAACAGTTCTAGCCGGATAAACTGGGAGCATGGAAGAGGACAACTATACCTTCGGTATTAAGAATAGTCAATAAAATACTTGTAAATCTTCAATTCGTAGCCGTGGTAGGAAGTAATTTGCAAAAGCGGTAAATATGGGGGGAAAATAGAGTAAGTCCATGGGAGGGGCTGCAAGATGATGAGAATAGTACAAGCCGACAAAGAAGCGGTTTTAGAAAAACTTAAGTCCGGACGGATAGACGATGCCCGGATAAGCGGACAGAATTTTGTTGAAACAATCATAAAAAAGATGAACGGGAGGGGTATTTTGGACGAATTAGGGAGTGTGGTCAAGGATAAAAGGAAAATCGGACTGTTTATGGAGAGTGAGAACGAACTAATTCCGCTGAAATTGCTGTTTACATTAGCGATAAGCGCCAAAATGAAGGTGAAGACGAGCATGACGGATATTCCTTACGCCATAGAAGACGGGGAATTGTTGTCGTAATTGGGGTACAACCTGGTAAAGAGACCTGATAGAGGGGATGAGGGGCTGATAACGGAGGGGGAATACGGGTATTTATTCGAGAAATACAGCAAAGAGGAGTTTGTAAAGGGCTACAACGACTGGGTTCAGAAAAAGATACTGCCTAAGGCCGGGATAGGCTGCAACATCCATCTGTTGGACTGCACAAAGGTAACGGTGAATCTGAGTAATGAAAATTACGGGTGGTGGGTTAAAGAAGTTGCTCACCAAACAAGTCTCTAGAAGAACCAGAAATTGATCACAAGCGCGACAACAATTTTATGCGTACAGGGATCTTTGGAAAAACGTATCCCTTTTCTCACTAACCGGGAACAC
>JAIRLK010000115.1 GCA_031259515.1 Treponema sp.
ACCTCCTGCAAATATAGTCTAAATTTATCATGTTTTAATCCAGTTTACAAGGCAAGACAAGATGAAAATTCATACATAGATCGGGAGGTCGTGTTTAATCCAGCCTTCCTGACTGATGATGAGCGCCGCCGAATGGCGGCGAGTTAATCTTTTCTATCGGCAACTGGCGCATAGCGACTGATACAAAACTGATACTTTTTTAAAAAACACATTTAACTTGCCCTTTTTTCCCGGATGATGTAAGATTAACAGAGACAAAGGATGATAACAAAAGACAATCTAATTCTTTATATAGCAAAGAGTTACGAAAATCTTTCTGGAATCATGCTACGTCAAGACAAACCGTGGATAGCCTGGATTAGGCCCCTGATTCGTTTCAGGTACCAGTGCCTTCAAAAGCATGGAAGTTCGAGTCTTCTTCCGGGCAACAGGAATCAGCGATTTACAGTTTATCTAAAAATACGGTATAACCCTCACATGCGTGGTTGTTTTCCTTAAAAAAATCGGGCGGCTCTTTGGGAAACCGCCCGGGGAAAGGCTAGAGAAATATCAGGCTAAAGTCCTTATTTCGCGGCAAGGTCAAGTTCCGCAAGGACGGAAAGCTCTGTCTCTTTATCGAAGTACCGGGCTTTGTCCAAACGGGGGGTGAAGTTAACGGTATCGCCGACCTTAAACGTATGGTGGGGCTCGGTCCGGGCTACCAGGGGCTGGGATCCGGTGGTCAGCCAGAGGTGGATGTCCGCGCCCAAGGGTTCAACGACCGTGATCTTAGCGGGAATGTTGTTTTCCACCGCCGGTCTTTCGGTGTAGAGGAGGTCTTCCGGACGGATACCGAAGAAAACTTCCTTGCCAAGGTATTTCTTGAGGTATTCGGCATGTTGAGCGGCGGGTTTAATCTCGAAGGTCCCTTCCTCAAGCACAACGGCGCCGCCTTTCTCCGTTACCTTGACAGTGAGGAAATTCATGGGCGGGGAACCGATGAAGCCGGCCACGAATTTGTTGATGGGATGGTTATACAGGTACAACGGGGAGCCTATCTGTTGGACTTTACCGTCTTTCATGACC
Organism: Treponema sp.; assembly: GCA_031259515.1. Taxonomy (GTDB): domain Bacteria; phylum Spirochaetota; class Spirochaetia; order Treponematales; family Breznakiellaceae; genus JAIRLK01. Next base: position 1,066 of record JAIRLK010000115.1, read on the forward strand.
ACGATCTTGCTGGCCATGGTCATGGCTTCCACCTGGTCGTGGGTAACGTAGATCATGGTGGCGTTGAGCCTAATGTGTAAGTCGGAAAGCTCGGCGCGCATCTGAACACGGAGCTTGGCATCCAAGTTAGAGAGGGGCTCATCAAAGAGGAATACTTTGGGATTACGGACTATGGCCCGGCCTACGGCGACGCGCTGGCGCTGACCGCCCGACAGGGCTTTGGGTTTGCGGTCCAGAAACTTCTCAATGTCCAAAATACGGGCGGCTTCGTGGACCCGCCGGTCGATTTCATCCTTGGGAACTTTCTTGATACGGAGGCCGAAAGCCATGTTTTCGTAGACCGTCATGTGGGGATACAGGGCGTAGTTCTGGAAAACCATGGCGATGTTCCGGTCTTTCGGGGGAACGTCATTCATCAATTCACCATCGATCCGGAGTTCGCCTTCCGTGATGTCTTCCAAACCGGCGACCATTCTGAGGGTAGTGGACTTACCGCACCCGGACGGGCCTACAAATACGACAAATTCTTTGTCCTCGACGACTATGTTGGCGTTATCCACGGCGCGGACATTGCCTTCATAGACTTTGCTAATGCCTTTTAATTCAACTTTAGCCATTTTATCCTCCCTAAAGGGTTAGTTTATGTACTGATTTTAAGATACTCCCTGGGGTTTGTCAACTTCAATTCGCCGTCATATCGTCATAAAGGTAACTATGAAGTTTGTCAAGAAATATCTGGACTTTAACGGGATAAAGATTTATAATAGATGATATGTTGATATTATGGAGCAGGCTAAAGTTGCTGGCCAAATCGGTCTTCTTTTTCTTGTTAATAGGGTCCCTGGTTTCCTGCGACGTGGCGCTTCTTGCAAAGTCTCAAACTACCGAGCAAAATCCCGGTGTATACGATCCGGACTATGAAGGCCGGGAAACCAAGACATTTTACGCCATGAATACGCAAACAGAGAAGACCTACTCCATTACGGCGGTTCATCTTGCGGAAAATGAATACTGTACCGTTTATGGGGAATTGAGCGCCGCTATATCCCTTGATACCGCCGAAAGTATTGCGGATGAGTTTAAGAAGAACATTCATCCGCTTATAACGAAGGCTTTTGGAGATTTCCGGGAATATCTGGGGGACAAAGATTTTGGGCAGTACGACAAACTCACCCTGTTCCTCCTGGATATACGGGACGGGTATGATGCTACAACAAATCCTTCGTATGTCGCGGGGTATTTTTACCCCGGGGATATGTACCGCCGGAGCCAGAGAGCTTCTTCCAACGAAGCGGCCCTCCTCTACCTGGACGTTAATCCCGGCAAGATTGATACGGATTTTTTTAGCGCCGTTGCCCATGAATTTCAGCATTTAATCAATTATTCTATCCGGATGAATCAGCAGGGCGGCGACGGGAATATAAATGTCAACCCTCAGAATACCTGGGTAGACGAAGGATTGGCGTCAGCGGCGGAATATCTCTACAGCGGGCGGCATATCGAAAAAAAGATTGATTATTTTAACTTTGACGCGGAGAGGCGCTTTTCCAGCGGGGATACTTTTTTTGTCTGGAAGGGCCTGTTTGAAGATTATTGCACGGTTTACCTGTTCTTCCAATGGCTCAGAATTCAGGCGGATGGGGATCCGGCGATCTATAAGGATATCATTAACTCGAAAGATTTGGACTACCGGGCGGTAACCGGCGCCGCGGCAAAATATATAGACGGCCAGTTTGAGGACTGGGAGACGTTACTGGAGTATTGGCTTCTGGCAAACTACGTCAACGCCTCGGAAGGGCATCTGGGATACAATAACGAGATTTCCACCGAAATTCGGGCTCTCCACGCTGACCGTCACTCCCTGGCCCCCGGTGAGGGGGTATTTAGTTACCTGGACGGTACGGGTTTTACCCCTAAATCCCAATCGGGATCCCATATCCGGTATTTTGGGGTAACCCAGGCGGGAGAACTTATTGATTCGCCGGAAGGCGTTTTCCCCTCCGGACAGACAGGCCGAATCCTCACCTTTAACGCCAATAAACAAACCGGCGCTCCCAGCGAATACGGGTATCTGACCGGCAAGGTGGAGCCCTTCCAGCGGCGGGCAAGTGACGGCGCGGCGCGGGGAGTCCTGCCTGTCCAGGGTCCCTGGCCCATTGATATTCCTCCGGCTTTTTTTCTGGAATAGTTTAGGGGGGCGGCTACGGGATTGTTCCGCAAGCTCCTCATTAAGGCTGGTTTCTTTTTGTCCTATATTTCGGCTATGATACAAAAAATTGAGTCTTTAAGCGGAGTATACGTTGTTCCTTAAAAATCTCGAAATTCTTGGCTTTAAGTCCTTTGCCGATCGTACCCGCGTGGAATTCGCCGATGGGATCACCGCCCTATTGGGACCCAACGGCTGCGGCAAGTCCAACGTGGTGGACGCCATCAAGTGGGTGTTGGGCGAGCAGGCATCCCGGTCCATGCGGGCCGAAAAAATGGAAGACGTCATCTTTAACGGGACCGAAAACCGTAAACCCCTGAATGTTGCGGAAGTTACCTTGACCCTGGCCAACGAATCCGGCCTCCTGCCTATGGACGTGCCGGAGGTACAAATTAAACGGCGGCTCTTCCGGTCCGGGGAGAGCGAATACTTCATCAATTCCACCGCAGTCAAACTCAAAGACATCCGGGAACTTTTCTGGGACACGGGGGTGGGGAAGGCGGCTTACTCGGTGATGGAACAGGGGAAAATCGATCAGATTCTGTCGTCCAAGCCCGATGAGCGGCGCTACCTTTTTGAGGAGGCCGCGGGGATCACCCGGTTCAAGGTTAAAAGCGCCGAGGCGGAGCGGAAGCTCCTTAAAACCGAGGAAAACATGCGCCAGGTGGAGGGCATACTCGGGGAGGTCAAGCGGTCCTACGACACGCTCAATGTTCAGGCGAATAAGACCCTTCAATACCGAAGCCTGCAGGACGAGATTTTTCATTTTGAATTGGACATACAGCTCCTGCGCCTCAAGCAGTTCAAGTACGATTTAGACGAGCGGACCGAAGAACTCCGTAAGCGGACTGCGGAACGGGATGCCATTAAGTCGGAGATGGACGCCATCAATAAATCCCTGGAAGAGAATATGGATGTGGTCAATTCGATGGAAGAGAAGCTCATCGAATACCAGAAGAACATTTACGGCCTTGCGGTAGAAAAAAACGCACGGGAGAAAGAAGCGAAGAGCCTGGTGGAACAGCGGGCCCAGACCAAGGCGGCAATACAGCAAAACGAAGGTCGGGAACGGGCGGTTTCCGTTAAAATAGGGGAGCTGACCGAGGATGCCGAGGAACAGGACGAGGTGGTCCGGGACCTTCAAAAGAAGGCCCGCGATATCGAAGACAATATCCGCTCATTTGAGGAAAACATACATCTGGCCGCTTCCCGTATTGACGAAAACAAGGCGGGCATCCGTAAGGCCGAGGAAGAGATACGGAATTTGGAGAGGGAACGGGCGGGGCATGAAAAAGACCTGGAGGCCATCACCGACGACATTGTGGCGGCCCTGGACGCGGGCCTGCGGGAAGCGGGATATTCCGCGTCCGAGCGTCGGAACGCCGAAGCCGCCATGAACAACACCCTGGGCCTGCTCCATACCCTGCTTTCAGGCCGGGAGGCCCTGCTCCGGGACCTGACCGCTGCGGCGGAGCGCTCTGTTTCCGGCGGGCCTATCCCTTCAGGCCAGGAACTGGAGCGCATAGCCCGGGGCCTTACCGGGGCTTTGGCGGAAGCCTCGGCCCATGTAGACAACGCCCGCTCTCTGTTTACCGCCTACTGCAAGAGCACTCCCAGCTTTCTGGACGACTTTCTTGCCCCGGAGGGCATCATCACCAAGAAGCGGAACCTGGATGCCGGTATCCGGGCCGCCAAGGAAGGAGTTATCCGGCGGCAGGAACGTATCGCCGCCCTGCGGCATGATACGGAAGAACTCAACCGCAAGATCACCGAATACCGGGGAACCCTGGAAGAACTCCGGGTAACCCGGACCCGGCTCATCACCCAGGCTCAGGCCGCCGAAGAAAAGGCAAAGCTGATCAGGAGGGACCTCGCGGGGCAGGAGTCTCTCCTCAAGACCATACAGGACGAGCTTTTCCTGAGCCGCAAGCGCTTTGCGGAGATTGAGGAGCGTATCGCGGATACCGAATCGGAGCTTGCCGAAATAGAACGGAAAGGGATGCGGCTTACCGCAGAATTGGAAAAACTTGAAAAAGACATAGCCCGGCGGAACGGCGATGTTGCGGGGAAACAGGAAACTATCAAGAAGCGTATGGCCGATTTGGTCAAGGTGCAGGAAAAGCTGGAAAAGACCCACCTTGACATGGTGCAGTCTGAAACGGAAATCAAGAATATCCAGGACAACTTCAGGGAAAGCCATTCCCGTGACCTCCTGGAATTTGAAGAACGCATATTTACTATCACTGCCCCGGCGGCGGAACTGAGGGAGAAACTCGCCCAGGCCAAGATTAAACGCAAAGAACTGGGGTCGGTGAACCTTATGGCGCCTGAAGAATTTGCCGAAACCAAGGAGCGGTACGACTTCCTTTCCGGGCAGCTTGCGGACCTGACCAAGGCGCGGGACGATCTTGAAAACATCGCCAAAGAAATCCGGGCGGAATCCAAGGAACTCTTCACGGCTACGTATAACAAAATAAAGAAGAATTTTCATAATTTGTTCCGCCGCCTTTTTGGAGGAGGGCAGGCAAAACTCCAGCTTCAGGATCAATTCCACGTTTTGGAATCGGGCATAGAGATCTACGCCCAGCCGCCGGGGAAGAAGCTGGAAAACATCAACCTTCTTTCGGGGGGCGAAAAATCCATGACCGCCGTGGCCCTCCTCTTCGCCACCTACATGGTTAAACCCTCCCCTTTCTGCCTCCTGGACGAGATAGACGCGGCCCTGGACGAGCAGAACGTAAGCCGCTTTGTCCAGCTTCTGCGGGAATTCAACCGCATGAGCCAGTTCATTGTCATCACCCACAACAAGAAAACGGTTACCGGCGCGGGAACGCTCCTGGGCATAACGATGGAGGAATCGGGCGTGACCAAAGTTATCTCCGTGCGGCTGGAGAACGAATCCGGGCCGCCTGAACCTATTGGCGCGGAAGATTCCTACCAGGAGGAAGAGGTCGAATACGAGGAAGGCCAGGAACTCCCTCCGGGCATAAACGATCCCGCCCTGGTAAGCGAGGATGCGCTCAGACCCATACGCAGCGGGATAAAGCCCGCCGTAACGGAGACCGGCGTCTCTGAAACTACCGTTTCTACGGCTGCCGCCCCCGAGGAGGCCGCAACGGAAGCGGCCGTCCCTGCCGCCGGTGTATGACAATGGGCAGCCATTCATGAAAACCGTTTTTTTGGCCTTGTTTACGTTGGACACGATCTTTCATCTTGTTTCCATAGCCGCCCGGTGGGAATGGCCCCGGCGTATTTCAAAAGCGCTGCTCGTACCCCTTCTCCTGGGCTGTTATGTGATTGACGCGGAACATTTTCTGTTCACCGTATTCCTTGCGGCAGTCTTTGGCTGGCTGGGGGACATCTTCCTTATCCAGTCCGGCAAATTCAAGCTTTTCATTGTTGGGCTTCTGAGTTTTCTTGCGGGGCACCTCTGCTATATCCGTTCACTGTTGTATTTTACCGGAAACGTCAACCCTGCGGCCCTGATCGCCGCCGTCATTGCCGCAATCCCTCTGGGCTTCATTGTCTTTCGTCTTATACGTCCCCCAAAGCCCGTTGTGTTCCCCCTGGTCCTTTACGGCGGCGTTCTGATAGGTATGGTGATCGCCGCGTTCTGTCTTATGCTTTCACGAAAGGGTCTTCTGGGGGCGGTGGTTTTTTCAGGGGGCCTTTGTTTTCTGGTTTCGGATACTATCCTGGGATACGGGCGATTCAGGGAAGGGGCGAAGATCAACAACGCGGCGGTGATGATTACCTATATAACCGCCCAGGCCTGTCTGCTTCTGGCCCTGGCCCAGGTGTAGGACCTGCGCAGGGCCTTACGGATTTTCCCTTCTCAAGGTTTCTCTGATCTTTTCAAGGACCACGGCGGCTTTCTCAAATTCAAAATCTGCAACGAGCGCTAAAAGCGCCTCACCGTCTTCTCCCACCGGCGTAAGGATTTCCCGTATATCATCCTTCAGATCAAAAGCCGCCGTGCTGGAAATTTTCAACAGGGGCATCAGTTTTTCTATCAAGGCAAAGCTTCTGGTTCTGTCAAGGGCAGCCCGCGGTTTTTCAGATGAAGGAGATGCGCCGAATGACCCTTTCAAAGGCTGCTCTTCCATTATTTGCCCGAGTTGGGCTATCATGGCGTCGAATTCCGCCTTGAGCCTGTCCATTTCGCGGGTGGAAAGGATGCGTTCCCCGGACAGGCTCGTTTCCGCCGCCTGCGCCGCCGCGCTGAGGGTTTTCCCTCCGATTAGGGCGGCGCTGCTTTTAAGGGAGTGGGCTATTAAGCGGGCTAATCTCAGATCGCCGCTGTCCATTGCGGTTTGTATTTTCTGAATATCCTGCCGGTGGGCAGACGAAAAATCTTGCAACAGTTCTGTGTAGAGGGCTTCATCGTCTGCGGCATAGTGTATACCCAAGGCTTTATCAATAGGGCTGTCCCGGTCCGCTGCGCGGAAACGGACGGAATCCCGCGTTTCTTCCGTACTCTTGGATATCATATCAGGAGGAAGCCATTTCGCGAGCAGCCGGTTAAGTTCTTTTACATCAATAGGCTTTGAAAGAAAATCGTCCATTTTATTTTCAAAGAACATTTCCTTTGCCCCCGATACCGCGTTTGCGGTAAGCGCAATAATGGGAGAAGTTTTGTACCAATCGTCCAGGGCGCGTATGCGGCGGACAGCCTCAAGACCGTCCATTCCGGGCATCATGTGATCCATAAAAATAAGATGGTATCTTTTCTGTTTTGTTTTTTTAATGGCGTCAAGGCCGTTTCCGGCGGTATCGGCCTTGATATGGTGCTTTTCAAGGTACGCGGCGGCTACTTTTATGTTGATCGCGCTGTCATCGACGACAAGTACATTTACTCCGTCCTTGGCGGTTACGCAGGCGGAGGCCGTTATTTCCCCGGCGGATGAGGCGTCTCCTTCCCGGAGGGGCAGCAAAACCGTAAACAGCGACCCGTTTCCGTATTCACTTTTTACATCAATACGGCCGTTCATCATTTCGACCAGTCTTTTGGTTATGGAAAGCCCAAGGCCGGTTCCGGAGATCCCCCGGTTTTGCCAGGCATCAAGCTGTTCAAACGTATCGAAGATCTTCGAAACATCTTCTTTTCTGATGCCTATGCCCGTATCTTCCACAATGAACGCGGTATAATTTACGCCGTTTTCCCGGATGTATTTTACCCGGAGACAAACCGCGCCTTTTCTTGTGTACTTAATCGAGTTACTGAGCAGATTTGTTATAATTTGACGGATACGAATATCATCCCCATAAATGACGGACGGGACATCGGCGTCTATGCCGAATTCAAAGTCCAGCTCCTTGCTCCGCGCGGCAAACCCGTACATTGAAACAATATTATTGAGCAGTTCCGGCAGATTGAAGTTGACAGGCAGCAGATGCATCTTTCCGGCTTCGATCTTAGAAAAATCAAGAATATCATTGATGATCTGGAGGAGCGCCTTAGACATCTTTTTGATATCCGAAAAAAATTCTTTTTGCTGTTCATCAAAATTATCGGTACGCATAAGATCGCTCATGCCGATTATGGCGTTCATAGGCGTACGTATTTCATGGCTCATGGAAGCGAGGAATTGTGTTTTGGCGTTGGCGGCGCTTTCGGTCCGTTTAATATCATCTATATTGAACAGTCCGCCTATTATAACCACGGGTTTTCCATCCTTCCATTCGGTAGCAATCCCGGAACTGACGGCCCAAAGGTATTCTCCGGTTATCTTATGCCTGATGCGGACTTCTGAACGGTAATGATTGGTAACGCCGCAATAATAATCGTCAATTTCCCGCAGGTTGCGTTCATAATCTTCGGGATGAAGGATGTCTATCCAGCGCGACGGGGGATACCTGATGGTGCGGTCGAGAAGCCCCAGGGCGCGGACTTCCTCCGTCTTGTAGCCGAACTGTGTTTCAAATTGTGAACTAAAGACTATGTTATCTTCGCCGGATAATTCCCAATACACGAATTTGGAAATGTCCGCCATAATATCAAGATGCCGCTTTTTAAGCAGTATTTCCTGTTCCGCTTTCTGTACTTCTTTTTCTTTTTTATATAAAGTCCGCAGATCCCGGATATAGGCTGCGATGCAGAATATGCCGTTCCATTCGACCCGGACCATGATTACCTCGACGGGCAGTTTTTCTCCCAACGCGGTCAGATGCATCCACTGCGAACGCCCGTATCCGGTTTTAAGCGCCAGCCGTATCCGCCTGCGCATTTCCGCCAAACTGGACAATCCGTCAGGCTGTAATTCCGGCATGTAATCGTAATAGCGCTCAAGAAATTCCTGTTTGGAATGGGCGCCAAAAAGCCGGGGCGCTTCCGCGTTGCAGTCTATGGCGCCGTCTTGTTCGTTCAGGAACACGCAGGCCAGGGGCATGGCATCCAGCATAATCCGGGTACGTTCATCAGCTTCCTGCGCCAGACGTTCAGTTTTTTTTATTTGGGTTAAATCCCGGGCATACGCTGCCAGACAGGACTTGTTTTTCCAGGGTACGCGCACAAACGTTGTTTCAACGCAGAGCTGTTTGCCGCTTAGGGTTTGATACATCAACTCGAAGGTCGTACTGCCGTCCTTATACGCTGCAGCAGCCATTTCCTTTATCAGTTCGGTTGAAGGCGTACCGTCCGGCTGGTATCCCGGCATTCGTTTGAGAAAGGAAGAAAACGCTTGTTTTGACGGCATCTCGTAAAGACGCAGCGCTTCCTGGTTGCAGTCTATGAACGTATCATGCCGGTCCCACAGAGAACAGGCCAAGGGTATGGCATCCAGCATGAGCCGGGTACGGGCTTCTTCCCCGGCATTTTTAATAGAAATAGAATCGGTATATTCAGGCGGTTCTTCAGGCGTTAAGGAGGCCGGTTCCGGGACAGTTTTGTTCGCGTTCAAAATACTTCACTACAGTACATCATGGTCATGCGCCGCCTTCTTATTGGGTATTTTGTAAAACAGTTTCTTTAATTATATCCATGTAGATATACCCATATAGAAAAGAAAATGGAACATTGATCCAGGGCCGAATCGAACGGCCGACCTGCCGCTTAGGAGGCGGCCGCTCTATCCCCTGAGCTACTGGACCATAGCATATTTATACCCTCCGCGCCCGTATATGTCAATATTCTATAATAACTACCGGCCAAAAAATCTCAGCCGCCCGTACTTGTGCCATTTGCCCAGGTTCCGCTTGTTGTTTTCTTCGATAGTCTTGAAGATGTAGGCGGCGAATTCGGCGTCTTCCCCGGCTTCGGAGGAAAACGCCAGGGTTTGATAGGGTTTGTTCGGGGCGGCGGTCAACAGTCCCTGGACAAAGGCGTGAAACGCGGCGCTTACCGACGGCCCCATCAGGTCCGGGGCGGCCCTCTTGTCATTCCCGGAACCGGCATCCGAAAGTACCAGAGCCAGAATACCCGCGTTACGGGTTTTGAAGGCAACGGTCAGCTCCTTTACCAGGAAGAACCAGCTCTTGATATAGTCGTTCACCACGATGTCGATGTCCACCGGCGCAAGTTGTTCCACCGGCCGGCGCATTGAAGGCGGCGTACAGATCAGTATAGCTTCATCAACATGATCAAGCCGGTTTTCCGCCGCCAATACCAGGGTACGGGCTGAGATAGGGCTTCCGGGGTTCCAATCCAGAGAAAGCCGGGCCTTCCTGCCTTCCGCCGGCGGCAAACGCTCCCAAGCCGAGTCCAAATGCCGGTTGGGGATAAAAGCTGCGGCATACTGTTCCACTTTTTTTTCCGCTTCCGCCGCTACCGCTTCCGAAAGAGATGACTCAATTCCCGCGATTAAAATACCCCTGGTCATGGTACTACTGTAACCTGTTGCGGCGCTTTGGCGCAAGGGTTTTCCAACAGGATAAACGCATAGAAATTTTGTAACTATCCAGTCGCCCGCGGGGGATACGTCGGCAGCTTCGTTTACCCCTTAGGATGTTCAAAGCATGGATTGTGGAGTTCGGAACCCCGATTTCGGGGTTAAACGCCCGGAAACCGG
>JAIRLK010000148.1 GCA_031259515.1 Treponema sp.
CTTAACTTATTGACAGCGGTACTGGCAACTCAAGGGCAAAGGCTTAGAGGAAGGCAGAGCGGAAGAACCTAAGGAACAGTTCCTAAGCGGGTACGGGAAGGAGACCGGAGGTTAAAGCCTTGGGGCTTTGATTCGTCTTTTAAAATGTTACCCCTATCCATTTTTTGGGATCGGCGTTGTCGGCGGCGATAAGGCCCGGGGCAACCGGAGCGGTAGTTTCCGCCACAAGCCAATTTTTGCCCTCCGCCTCAAACCGCGCGCCGGGGCCGTCCAGGTCGGCCAGGCCCATGGCATGGCTGTATTCCCGGGAAACCATGATGGCCGCCGGGATGTTGGCGTGTCCTAAAACGATGGCCCAAAGAATGGCCCGGCTGTCGCAGTCTCCCCGTCCTTCCAGGGCGGCACTTACGGGGTTCACGAAGTCGCTGCCCAAAAAGCTCCGTTCGTAGGCGAAGGACTGTACCCAGGCAAGGGCTTTGGCGGCGGTTTCCCTATCTCGCCCGGCGGTATACTCCGCTTCGGCGCCGGTCTTTTGGCCGTTACCGGTTTCGTCTCCCGTTGCGCCCAAATGCCAGCTCCGTTCCAGGGCGAAAGCCGCGTCCGCCAGGCGATCCCAGGCATCCCGGTATATCATGCGGTAGAACCGTATCCATGCTTCCCGCCATTTGGGGCCTTCCGCGTCCCGGCGCAGTACCTCAAACTCCCGGTCCGCCAGGGCTTGGGCCGCTTCGGCGTCAATCTCGTAGAACAGGGCCCAGGCCTGTATATTCGCCAAGGTTACCCGCCGGGAAGATTCCCGGGGAAAGGCGAATTCCGTCATGGGACCCGGCGCCCGTTCATCCGAAGGAGCGGGGGCTATCGAATCCAGGGCGGAAACGGCCAGAAGTCCCAGATCAGCCTTATCCGCCGGGCCATAGGCCAGAGCCGCCAGAAACGGGGGCGGCCCCCCGTCTTTTTTCTCAAGCTCCGTACAGAAACCCCAGCCGGAGTAGGGCTGCGCCCCCCGGTCGGGTTGGGCGAAATTCAATTCCAGTATCGCCGCCTGCCGGCCCCGGTAGGTAAAGACGCTGACATCCCCCCGGTTCCCCAGGCGCTTTTGAACATCTTCCGCCAGGGCTTGTACTGACCGGTAAGCGCCACCGGGGTAAACGATCAGATCAACCGCCGCCCCTTCACCGGTGATAAAAGAAAACCGGTTCCGCCCGTCTCCGCCTGAGTAAACATAGGCTTCCGGCAGGTCTATTCTGAATCCCCAGGTAGGGGAAACAAGGGGTTCCGCCCTAATGCTTGCTTGGGAGATGGAGAATAAAAGAAGGAATAACCACACGCCTGCCGGCTCCCCCGCAATGGACCGGTGAAACCGGGAATTCAAATTGAACATCATAATAGTATAGTATCGGTTATAGCGTGTTATAGCGGGAGGCTCTTTCAAAACTTGGGGTTTGAAACGGGTCATGGGCGGATGGTTCCACCTGAATTTTTCCATTCGAATTTTTTTCTATTGAGTTTTTTATCGTGATTTTTTTATCGGAGGTTGTTTTGAAGCGCGTTGCCCTTCTGTTTGAAAATGATGACTGCCTGGTTCTGAATAAGCCCGCCGGCCTGTCGGTTCAGGGCGGGAAAAGTGTAGGGGTTTCCCTGGACTCCCTGCTCTCAGGCGAATGGTCGCCCCGGCCCCTCCTGGTTCACCGGCTGGACAAGGACACGTCGGGGGTCATCCTGGTGGCCAAGACCGCCTGGGCCGCCGTCCGTTTTTCCGCCCTCTTTGCCGGGGAGGGAGGCCGGTTTGCCCGTAAGCAATACCTTGCCGTATGCGCCGGACAGCCGGAACAAGAGGAGGGGCGCATCAGGGAGGAACTGGAGATACGGGGGAAGGGCAAATACGCGGAGACAAGCTACCGGGTAGTGTCGGGCAAAGAGGGGTTTTCCCTGTTGGAACTGGAGTTAGGGACAGGCCGTATGCACCAGATACGCCGGCACCTGGCGCTCATCGGGCATCCGGTTTTAGGGGATGACAAGTACGGGGACTTTAGGCTGAATAAGGAATTGCGAAGGACCAGGGGGATCAGGCGGCTCCTCCTCCACGCCTCCCGGCTTGTCATAAGCGCCGAAGCCCTGGGGTATCCTCTGGACGTGCAAGCCCCCCTGCCTGAGTATTTTTCGCCCTTTGCAAATCCCGGCTAACCGGGTATGATAGACGTATGTGCTGGTTTTGCGGCTCTCCTATTACCGAAAACGAACCCTTGGGGCGGTCCTTCCGTTGCGCCCAGTGTGGGAAGGATCTGCGTTCATGCCGGAATTGCCGGTTCTACCTCCCCGGTATCCGGGCAGACTGTGGGGAATCCCACGCCGACCCGGTGGGGGACAAGGAACGGGGGAATTTTTGCGATTGGTTCTCTCTGGACCCCAGGTTCCGTTCCGCTGCCTCCGGGGAGCGGAAGGCCCGGGACGCGGCGGTTTCCGCCCGGTCGGCCTTCGATGATCTGTTTAATTGACGATCTGTTTATTGTTTATGTTTAGAGGTTGTTTCAAAACCACCGTCAACAAGTTAAGGAGGGGTCGGACTTGCTCCGGCCCTTCGGCCCTCCGCCGCCCCCTCTTTGGGTTTCGAATTGACCGCGACAGCGGTTTTGCCTCCATAACGCCCCCGGAGTTTTGGAACAGTCTCTATGGATAAACGGCCTGTTCTGTTTTTGGATTCCGGCATAGGGGGACTTCCCTACTGCGGGTATTTTCACCGACGCAATCCTGATGAATCCCTGATCTATACGGCGGACCGGGCGAATTTTCCCTACGGCCCCAAAGACAAGGATGAATTAGCCGCCGCGCTTACCGCCCTGACCTCTTCCCTGCGGGAAGCCTTCCGCCCCAAACTTGCCGCCCTGGTCTGCAACACCGCCTCGGTGTCGGCCTTGACGGTTCTCAGGGAAACCTTTCCGGACCTTCCTTTTGTGGGTACCGTTCCGGCGGTAAAACCGGCGGTACTCGGAAGCGTGAGCCGAAAGATCGGCATCCTGGGAACTGAGCGGACCGTGGCCGATCCTTGCATAGGGGAGCTTGCCGCCCGGTACGGAAAGGACTGCGCGGTTATCGCCCTGGCGGCCCCCAAGCTTGTGGAATGGGTGGAATACCGCCATGCCGGCGCGACGGCGGAGGAGCGGCGCGATGCGGTGGATCCCTCTGTGGATTACTTTAGAAAACAGGGCGCCGACGCCCTGGTCCTGGGGTGTACGCATTTCCTCTTTTTGAAGAATGAATTCAAGGCGGCCGCCGGGCCCGGCATACGGGTCTACGATTCCATGGAAGGGGTTTCCCGGCGCATAGAAACCCTCCTTGAAGAGCAGGACCTCCGCGCCCCTTCTCCCGCCGGGCCGGAGACAGGCGCGCCGCTTGCGGATAAGCCGGCCAACCTCCTCATCGTAACCGGCCCGTCTTCGGCGGACGGGGACGGTGTTTGGCAGACCCGCGCCCGGCAATTCGGTCTGGTCCTGGGCGCTTTAGCAAGCCCGGCGTGAGGGATACTATCAAGGGCCAAGTGATCCGGGGTTCCCGGAACATCTTCTTCGTCCGCGCCGAAGGCGGGGCAGGGGAGGGGAAAGCCGAAATTGAGTGCCGGATCAAGGGAAAGGTTCTAAAAGGGGTGGAGGGCTTTTACAACCCCCTGGCGCCCGGAGATTGGGTAAGTCTGGAACGGGACCCCTCCCATCCGGGAAACGGTCTTATTTTGGCGCTGGAAGAGCGGCGGAACCGGTTCACCAGACGTAACCAGCAGGGCTTCGACCGCAACCGGTCCACGCTGCCCCAAATCCTGGCGGCCAATGTTGACGCCCTTTTCTGTGTCTGTACCCCGGCTTCTCCTCCCTGGCGGCCCCGGTTCCTGGACCGTTTGCTCCTTCAGGCGGATATAGCCCGCATCCCCGCCTGGATCGTCTGTAACAAGTGGGACCTCTTTCAGGAAGACGCGGACGTAGAAGAGCGGCTTGAGGACTTCCGGCGTATCGGCTATCCTGTCATTAGGGTTTCGGCCAGGACCGGCGAGGGGCTGGAGGAACTGCGGGTAGCCGCCGCCGGACGCCTTTCGGCGCTGATAGGCCAGTCCGGGGTGGGAAAGTCCAGTCTTATCAATGCCCTCCTGGGGGAAAACCGGCAGAAAGTCGGCGCCGTCAATGAAAAGTACGACCGGGGTAACCACATTACCTCCATGTCCGTCCTTTTGGAAGATCCGGGGCGTTCTACCGCTTTTATTGATACCCCCGGCATACGTCGGTTCCTCCCGGACGGGATTTCTTCTGACGAGGTGGAATTGTACATGAGGGAATTCGCCCCCCTTGCGGGGAAGTGCGGCTTCGGCTTTTCCTGCGCCCACCGTACGGAACCGGGCTGTAAGATCATGGAAGCCGTACACGCCGGGGTCATCCATGAGGACCGGTACGAAAGTTTCCTGAGAATCAAGGATGAATTAACGGGAAAAGCGGTCAATGAATGAGAAGACGCTGAAACTTCTGGAATTTGATACCATCCGCGCCCGGGTGGCAGCCTTCGCCCTGAGCGGGGAAGCGGCTCGGCGTATTGCCGCCGACCTTCCTCTGCGGGAATTCCCGGCTGTCCAGGAGCTTAAACGCCGGGTTTCCCTCATGCTGGACCGCCTCAATTCCGGGGACGAGGATCCCCGGGGAAGCCTTCCGGACATAGCCGCCGTATTCGCAAAACTGGACGTTGAAGGCGCGGTTCTGGAGCAGGATGAAGCCTATGCCCTGGGCATCTTTGTGGAGCGGGGGGAGGCTTTTAGAAAGTGGCTTTGCCTGTCTGCGGACAGGTCCCTTCCATCTCTGATCGGGGGCATCCCCGATTGTTCCGCCCTGGCCGGGGAGGTGTTCCGGGTTCTGGACCGGGACGGCAAGCTCAGGGACCTGCCGGAATTCAGGGACATAAAACGGCGGATTCAGTCGCTGAAAGGGGACCTGGACGCGCTGGTATCACGGTACACAACCAACGAGGAAACCCGGCGTATGCTTCAATCCGTCGTCCCCTCCCAAAGGGACGGACGGGTGGTCCTGGCCCTTAAATCCAACTTCCGGGGCCGTATCAGAGGCATCGTTCATGAAGTTTCCGCCACGGGGCAAACGCTCTTTCTGGAACCCGATGAGGTGATCGAAAAGAACAACGACATCCTTATTGAGGAGCGGCGGCTTGATGCCGAGATACGCCGGGTCTTCCGAGAACTGACCGGCTGTCTAAAAAATGGACGCGAGCCTCTGGAGGACTTCCATGACCGGATCATAGACCTGGAAATCCTCCGCGCCCGGGCCCGGTATTCCCATGATATACGGGGTAATTTCGCTAAGGATATTTCGGATCCCGCCTTGTTATGCGCCCGGCATCCCCTTTTAGGGAACGGGGCTGTACCCATAGATTTCGTCATGAATACCCGGACGGTGATCATTACCGGCCCGAACACGGGGGGCAAGACTGCGGCTCTGAAAACCCTGGGCCTCTTTGCCCTGATGAACCAGTTCGGCCTTGCCCTGCCATCCGGTGAGGGAACGGCCCTTCCGGTTTTCGACGGGGTTTATGCGGACATAGGGGACGAGCAGTCCCTGAGCCAGTCCCTGTCCACCTTCTCCGCCCACATGACCAATATCGCCGCTATAGCCGG
>JAIRLK010000161.1 GCA_031259515.1 Treponema sp.
AAGGCCGGAGCGCCCTCCCCCGCCGGGAGCGGCGCCGTCCGGGGCAGGGCGCCGGTCTTGTCCCGGACCGCCAGCGCCTGGGCCGCATCGGCCAGCGTTACGGCGGCGGCAAAAGAGGCGTCCGGCAGGATCGCCGCCTCCCCGGCGTTTTCCGCCGGTACGATAAAGTCCTGAATCCCCGCGGCCAGCCCCGCAGCCACCGCCGCCAGCACCCCCCGGACCGGCCGGATCCGGCCGGAAAGTTCCAGTTCCCCCATGACCAGCACATTGTCCGGCGCCGGGGCCAGCCCCGCGGCGGCCATCACCGAAAGGGCGATGGGCAGATCCAGGGAGGCCCCCTCTTTCCGCAGCCCCGCGGGGGCCAGATTGATGAGAACCCGGTCCGCCGGAAACGCAAAGCCCGAATTCCTGAAAGCCGCCCGGACCCGTTCCCGGGCCTCCCGCACCGCCCCGTCCGCCAGGCCCGTAATATCGATCCCCGGAATCCCCCGCCGTATATCCGCCTCCACCCGGATAATAATTCCCCCGGCCCCGTAGGGCGCATAGGCCATCACATACATAGAAGCCTCCGTATATGTATGGTGCGGAAATGCACGGCGCTTCATTTTTTTTGGCGAAAATTCGAAAAAAACGAAAACTGCGGCCCTCGTTTTCTGTGGGCCAAAGGATTATACTTGGCCCGAAGGAGAAAAATGACATGGATAATCCCGTGGTGTTTCTACACGGCTTTTCGGAGCAGGTTCTTTTTGAGGCAATCAAGGCGGTCAAAGAGGCCGTCCGGCACGCGGGGGCCGATCCGGGCCACATCGCCTTCGCGTCCTCCACCCCCACCAACCTGAACTGGAAGCTCAACGACCTGATCCGGGAGGTTCGGAAGGAACATCAGATGATGCAGTGAGGACGCGCTGAAACCGGAGAACTCAAGGATCCGCCAGCCAGGAGCGGCCTTTTTTTAGGGCGGCGCCGGGGAATTTTTTGTTGATTTCAAGGATTTGCCTTTCCAGGCTCCGCTCTTTTTCACTGCCCGTATCGAAAAGGTCCCCCTGCCGGGCGGGGCTTCCGGTTTCCAGATTCGCCAGACCCGCGCCGATAAGGCGTATGCCCCGGCCGCGCTGGTATTTCCGGTGAAAGAGATCGCAAAGGCGTTCAAACAATTCATTGATGCTGCCAACCGGATGGTCAAGGGTTTCCTGGGCGCTGGTAGTAGAAAAATCATGATAGCGGATTTTGATAAAAATGGTTCTGCTCTGCCAGCGGCAATCCAGGAGCCGGAACATGATGGTCTGGCATATATCCAGCAATTCGGTTTCTATGTTGAACTCGTCGTAGAGATCCTGGGGAAAGGTCCGTTCGGCGCTCATGGAATGGGTGCCCCGTTCGTCGTCAAAGGCCGCCGCCGCTTCACCCCGGACGGCGCGGTATAAAAAAAGGCCGAAGGCTTTTCCGAAAACCGCAGTGAGGGATTCAAGGGACTCCTGGTAAATGTCATCGCCGGTTTCAAAGCCGTATGTTTTGAATTGTTCCTGGGCCTTTTTCCCCGCCCCCCAGATTTTCGATACCGGCAGGGATCGCATAAAGGCTTCTTCGCCCCCCGGCGGGATGATGGAGGTCCCGTCGGGTTTGGACATGCCGGAGGCGATTTTGGCCGTATATTTATTGGCGGCGATCCCCAGGGAGGCCGTAAGGCCGGTTTTGTCCCGGACTTCCGCTTTCAATTTTTTTGCGATCTCCGCCGGGGGGCCAAGCAGTTTTTCGGTTCCCGTAATATCCAGGAACGCTTCGTCAATCGAAATCTGTTTGACCTCGGGGGAAAAGTTTGAAAAGACGGCCATCACCTCCGCGGATTTTTCCCGGTACCGCTGCATATCGCCCCGCAGGTATATTCCGCCGGGACACAGCTCGCAGGCCCGGACTATGGGCATGGCGGAATGGACGCCGAATTTCCGGGCCTCGTAAGAGGCGGTGGACACCACGCTGCGGCGGTCGCCGGGAAGGCCGCCCACGATGACGGGCTTCCCCCGGTATTCGGGGTGATCAAGCTGTTCGACGGAGGCGTAAAACGCGTCCAGATCGGCATGGATAAAACAACTCATCTTTCACAAACGCCCTTGTCCTGTACTATACATTAGTATACACCCGGCAGCCCGGAATTGCTACAGGGCGGTATGCCCCTCTTCACCCCTCACTAATAACGAATTACTCAAGGGAACGGCAGTTAAAGCTGCTGGCCGCTAACCCTGGTTTAAAAACTGAAATTTTTAGATGGCCCCCTTGATTAAATCCTACCAAAATTATAAGATACACCTGCTTTTTTGAAAAGCGCCGCGGCTGATTTGAGCGGCATTTCAGCGTTTTTGCGGATAACACCGCCCGGAGGGGCGCAAAGGAAATTTATGGTATGCATATGAAACAGAAAACACTTATCACCGGGTACCCCCGGATCGGTGAAAACCGGGAACTCAAAAAGGCGCTGGAAGCATATTGGGCGGGAACCATTTCCATAGATGAACTCAAGAAGGCGGCCGCTGAACTGCGCAAAACCCATTGGCTGTTTCAAAAAGAGGCGGGCATTGATTTTATAAGCGTGAATGACTTCAGTTACTACGACGCCATGCTCGACACCTGTGTCATGCTGGGCGCGATTCCAAAACGGTTCCGCTCCCTGCAAAACGCGGAGGAGCGCTATTTTGCTATGGCCCGGGGAAACGCGGCGTCCCCCGCCATGAGTATGACCAAGTGGTTTAATACCAATTACCATTACCTTGTGCCGGAACTTGATGAGGACCTTGTGTTTAAGGCGGATTCTTCAAAAATCCGTTCCGAGTACCGCGAGGCAAAAAAACTCGGCATCGAGGGCAAAATAAATATCATCGGCCCCCTTACCTTTTTGGGGCTCTCAAAAACTTCCGGCGATACGGACCCTTACGATTATTTTGACGCGGCCCTGTCCGCATATACTGAGATTCTCCGCCATATTGCCGCGGAGGAGGACGGAGTGCTTGTTCAATTTGACGAACCTGTTTTTGCGCGCGACCCTTCCCAAAAGCAGCTTGATCTGCTCAAAAAGGCATATACGGCGTTAAGCGCGGCAGGCAAAAACCTCCGCATTATCGTTACCACGTATTTTGAACATTCCAACGAAGCGGCCGCAGCGCTGGCCGGCGTCCCTGTGTGGGGAATAGGGCTTGACTTTGTCCACGGCGCAAAAAACATTGAAGGGCTTTCGGCGCTTAACGGAAAAAGACTTGTCGCGGGTGTTGTGGACGGCAGGAATATCTGGGTGAACGATGCGGAAAAAACGCTGGCCCTGCTTGAAAAAATCGCAGGTTCTGTTCCCGCGGAACATATTATCGTTTCAACAAGCTGCTCGCTCCTGCACGTGCCCTATTCGCTTGAAAAAGAAAGCGGTCCCATTACGCCGTGGCTTGCCTTCGCAAAAGAAAAGGTCCGCGAGCTTGTCTGTATCGCGAAAGCTTTCGGCGATCCCCGCGCTCCTGAGAATATCGAGTGGCTGGAAGCGAACAAGGCCCTGGCCGCTTCCCGCAAAGCATCCACCCTTATATGCGATGAAAAAACCTCCGCCCGGGCGGCCTCTTTCGCGGCCCACGCTGCCCGGCCGGGAACCTTTGCCGGGCGTAACGCCGTGCAAAAAAAGGCGCTGGCCCTGCCTAAGCTTCCCACCACCACCATAGGCAGTTTCCCGCAGACCGGGGAACTGCGCGCTCTCCGCCGGGATGCAAAATCGGGCAAGATCACCGGGGAACAGTACGAGGCGGAAATCAAGCGGTATATTGACAACTGCATCGCCTTTCAGGAAGAGGCGGGCCTCGATGTCCTTGTACACGGGGAACCTGAGCGGAACGACATGGTTGAATATTTCGGTGAAATGCTTAAAGGTTTTTACTTTACCAAAGGCGCATGGGTGCAAAGTTACGGCAGCCGCTGTGTAAAACCGCCTATTATCTACGGCGATGTATCGCGCCCCAGCCCCATGACCGTTAAATGGATAGCATACGCCCAGTCAAAAACAAAAAAAGTGATGAAAGGTATGCTGACCGGACCTGTTACTATCCTCAACTGGTCTTTTGTGCGGGACGATATTCCCCGATCCAGTGCGGCCCGTCAAATTGCGATAAGTCTTCATGATGAGGTAAAGGATCTGCAGGATGCGGGGATACGGATAATTCAGGTGGACGAAGCGGCCTTTAAGGAAGGCTACCCCCTGCGCAGGGAAAACATCGCCGCCTACGAAGAGTGGGCGGTTGACGCATTCCGTCTTACGGTGTCCGGCGCACGGGAAGAAACGCAGATTCACACGCATATGTGTTACAGCGATTTTTCGGACAGCATCCATACCATCGAAAAAATGGATGCGGATGTCATCACCATAGAAACGGCGCGGAGCGGAAACCGCCTGCTCAAGGTGTTTAAGGAACGGGGCTACGCCAATGAAATTGGCCCCGGCGTATACGACATTCATTCGCCCCGGATTCCCGGCACAAAAGAGTTTATCGAACAAATAGCAAGCCGGCTTGACGTGCTTTCTCAGGATAAAATGTGGGTGAATCCCGACTGCGGATTAAAAACGCGCAAATGGGAAGAGGTCAAGCCGGCGCTGAAAAATATGGTCGAGGCGGCAAAGTCCTTTCGGCATTGACTTTAGCCGGATGGCGCACAGAGAAGAAACCGAAGATTCCTTGTCAACGGTTTCTTGAGCCGCCTGATGTTGGAGGAGGGCTGTTTGGAAAGCGGCCAACCTTCCGGACAGCCCCGGCATTGTACCCAAGAACCCACTCCCCGGTTTGCAGGGGAGGCGTTGCAGCGGGGAGGTTCATTGCTGCTTTACGGCGCCGGGACGGCTCCGGTCTTTTCGTAATGCAAACGCCAGGAAAGGGTCCAAATCCATTCCCGGGGAAAGTCCTCCGAGGCTAGTTTTACCGTAAAGCGGCCGCTTTTCCCCCGAACCGAGGCGGAAAAACTGGTACCCCAGAGGGGGTCTTTTTTCGTCAGCACGGTATAGTTCAGTCTGGCTTTGAATAGGAAAATTGTAACCGGACAGGAAAGTTCTCCCGAAACCTTAAGCGAGTTGAAGTCATAAGCGCCGGCAGGGTTGGGAAAAACCCCCGGCCCGCCGCCTGTTCCCGACAGGGTTCCCTGAAACACGGAATTTACCGGTCCTACGGCAAGACCCGCTGTTCCTTCGGCGCTGTCCAGGGCCACCTCCGGGTCGGAACCGTTCCGGTTAAGGGTGAGGGAGAAACGGGTGGGCCGCAAAAAGGGGACCTTTCCCCGCGGGGCCGCGGGAAGCCTGTAGTAGAGGGCGGTGCTGCTCCGTTCAAAGGTTTCTCCGAATTCTTTTGAGCGAAGGGAAACGGCGGCCCGGAAGAGGCTGTTCCGGGGGCCGAATCTTTCAAGCCGGAGGGCGTTTCTAAAACCGGGGCCTGCGGCGGTTCCGTC
>JAIRLK010000220.1 GCA_031259515.1 Treponema sp.
GGGATCGATGTGGTGGCTTACGATTCGGCGCAGACTTTCGGCGTGTCCATGAACACGAAGAAGGCCCCCACCGACGACGTTCATTTCCGCAAGGCACTGGCCTACGCCTTTGACTACGAGACGGTGATGACCGACATCTACCCCGGCGCTGTCCCCGTGCGGGGGCCTGTCCCCTCCAACGTGCCGGGCAACAACCCGGACCTGCCCCGCTATACCTACGACCTGGAAAGGGCGCGGGCGGAGCTGGCCCTCTCCAAATACGCGGGGGATACGGCGGCCCAGCGGATCGAGCTGGTCTGGTGCGCCGAGGTGCCGGAGGAGGAAAAGATCGCCCTCCTCATCAACGCCAACCTTTCCCAGTTGGGGATAACGGTGGATATTGTGAAGCAGCCCTTCGGCTCCATGATCGAATCGGCCCAGAGTATCGAGTCGACCCCGAACCTCTCCATCGTCCTTACCGCGCCCAGTTATTTTGAGGCCGGGGCCGTGCTGAAAAGCCGCTACCATTCGTCGTCTTCCGGCACCTGGGAACAAATGGAATGGATTTTGGATCCCGCGCTGGATGCCGCCATTGACGACGCGCTCTCCACGCCGGACCGCGATCTCCGTTTTGCAAAGTACCGGCAGATACAGGAGGCGATATACGATCTCTGTCCCACCATCTGGATGTTCAGCCTTGCGGAGCGCCGGGCGTATCAGTCGGGTTATGTGGAATGGCCTGTGGGGGAACTGATCAAGGCGGGCACTACCTTTGTATTTCCCATGGGGTACAATGTGGTTGCCTACAAGACCAGGGTATACCCGGACCGTCGGCGCTAAGGGAAGGGGGAGTCGCGGACTTTCGAGCAAGTCCGCGATTCCCCCGCGCTCCCAGCCGGGCGGCTTGCGCCAAGGCAGCCTCCGGCCGCCGCCTCTCTACGGGGGTTTAACGCCCCCGGATCACTCCCGATAGCGTGTGTACGGTGCATAATCAATGCGTATTATCAGAAAATTTTTGACCTATATCCTGGTACTCGTGGGGCTTTCTATCCTGGTGTTCTTCATCGCGCGGGTCATCCCCGGCGATCCGGCCCGGCAGGCCCTGGGGCCAAGGGTCCCCGAGGAGACCGTCCAGGCCCTGCGGGTGGAGATGAGCCTGGACAAACCCTATCCGGTGCAGTATCTCCTCTGGCTAAAGGGCGCGGTGAGGCTTGATCTGGGGAGGTCCCTCCTCACCCGGCGGCCGGTAATCGACGATATCCGGGAGCATCTGCCGGCGACCCTGGAAATAGTGTTTATCTCTGCGGTGTTTATGGTGCTGGGGGGGATACTCCTGGGAATTCTGGCGACAAAATTCGCCAATACCTGGCTGGACGGCCTTATCCGCGTATTCTCTTACTTAGGGATAGTCTCGCCCGCCTTTGTGTGGGCGATCATCTTCATCCTTGTTTTCGGCTATGCCTTTCCCCTATTCCCCACCACCGGCCGGGTAGCCCTGGGCATCCCCTCGCCGGCCCATATTACCGGTATGTATACCCTGGACTACCTCCTGGCGGGGAATTTCATCGGATTTACCGATGCCCTGAAGCATCTCATCCTGCCGGCGGTGGCCCTGATGCTGGGGGGGATGTCCCAGGCGGCCCGGCTTACCCGGACTACCATGCTGGAAAATTCCACCAAGGATTTTATCCTGGCGGAACAGGCTTACGGGATTCCCCAGACAAAGGTCTTTTTTTATTATCTGCTGAAACCTTCGCTTATCCCCACCGTATCGGTGATGTCCCTGGACGTGGCGGCCCTTTTCGGCAACGCCTTTCTGGTGGAACAGCTTTTTAATTACCCCGGCCTTTCCCGCTACGGAATGCAGGCCATGCTCAACAAGGACCTCAACGCTATTTCGGCGGTGGTGATGATCCTGGGGCTTGTCTTTATTTTAGTGAATATCCTTATTGATATTGCCGTATCCTATCTTGATCCGCGGATACGGCTCATGGGAAGGAGCGGACGGTGAGCGCCATTGAAGGGGCCTTTGCCGCCGGAACCCCGTCAAAACGGCGGCGTTTTGAGGCGGCGCAAAAATTATGGTATAAATTCTCTCTGAACAAGATGAGCGTGGCGGGGCTGGTGATTATTCTCCTCGTCCTTTTTCTCGCGGTTTTTCAACCCAGGATCGCGCCGTACCCTGAACACGCCGGGGCTTTTGTCGACTTCAAGAGGGCAAGCCAGCCTCCGGGCGCGGAATACCTTCTGGGGACTGACACCATGGGCAGGGACATCCTGAGCCGGATACTCTTCGCCTTCCGGGGCGCCCTGACTATGGGGGTGGGGGTCCTGGCGGTGGTGGTTCCCCTAGGCGGCGCTTTGGGGCTTCTGGCGGGTTATTTTGGCGGGCGGCTTGCCACCGTGATCATGCGGGTTACCGATATATTCCTGGCCCTGCCGCCCCTGATCCTGGCGCTCTGCGTGGGGGCCATTCTCAGGCCCACTCTGTTTAATTCCATGATGGCCGTCTGCGTCGCCTGGTGGCCCTGGTATACCCGACTGGTTTACGGTATGGCGCAGTCCCTTAAAAACGAAATGTACGTCAAGTCCGCAGAACTCCTCGGCGCCGGGGCGGCCCACATCGTCTTCCGGGAGATACTCCCCAACTGTCTGGGGCCGATTTTTACCAAGATGACCCTCGACATGGGCTGGGTCATCCTGACCGGCGCGTCTTTGAGTTTTGTGGGCCTGGGGGAGCAGCCGCCGATACCGGCGCTGGGAACCATGGTCTCCGACGGGGCGAAATTTATCCCCGGCCAGTGGTGGATTTCCATCTTCCCCGCCCTGGCGATCATGATCATCGTGCTGGGTTTCAACTTTATGGGAGACGGCGTAAAGGATATGCTGTCCAGCGAGGAGTAGGCTTTGGGCGAAAGACTGGTGGAAGTGACGGGTCTCCGTATCGGGTACCGGACCTTTGAGGGGTATACCAAGGTGCTTAACGGCGTGAACTATCATGTCAACAAGGGGGAGAAGGTCGGCATTGTGGGGGAAACCGGCTGCGGAAAAACCACCACGGTAAAGGCGCTCCTCCGCATCCTCGTCCGGCAGGCGCGGGTCACCGGGGGGGAGATTGTCTTCGACGGGAAAAACGTCCTTACAATGGGCAAGGCGGAGCTTTCGCGTTTGAGGGGGACGGGCATATCCATGATCTTTCAGGACCCCATGCTGGCGCTGAACCCGGTGTTCACTGTGGGAAACCAGATGGGCGCGGTGATCCGGTATTCCGGGGAGCAGGGGGTGGAAAAGAAGGAAGTCCGGACCGAACTGGCCGTCCGCGCCCTGCGGGAAACGGCCCTGCCGGATCCGGAACGGATCCTCCAGAGCTACCCCTTTCAGCTTTCGGGCGGGATGCGGCAGCGGATTTGTATCGCCATGGCCATGGCCACCCCCCGGAAACTGGTCATTGCCGACGAGCCTACCACGAACCTGGACGTAACCATTCAGGATCAGGTCCTTAAAATCCTGAAATCCCGGGTAGAGGAAAAGCAAAGCTCCCTTATTCTTATTACCCATTCCCTGGGGGTGGCACGGGAGACCGTGGACCGGATCTACGTGATGTATGCGGGGAGCATGGTAGAAAGCGCCCGGACCGCCGATCTCTTCAAGCGGCAGTTACACCCGTATTCCCAGGCGCTGATGAGCTGTATCCCCAAACTGTCCGGGGGCGGCGTGGCCGAGGGGATTCCCGGCCGTATACCCGGTTACCTTAACCCGCCTCTGGGCTGCCGTTTCGCGCCCCGCTGTAGCCGGGCCATGGAAAAGTGCCGGCGGGAACAGCCCCTGCCGGTAACGGTGGAAGAAGGGCACTCGGCCGCCTGTTTTCTTTACGGGGAGGGAAGCTGATGGACGGGATTCTGGAAGTACGGGGCTTGAAAAAATACTTTCCCGTTACCGGGGCGGCGCAGAAGAATCTTATGGTAAAGGCCATCGACGGCATTGACTTTGAAATCCGTCCCGGTGAAACCCTGGGGCTTGTGGGGGAGTCCGGTTCGGGGAAAAGCACCACCGCCTTTACCGTGATCGGGCTTTACGCCGCCACCGCCGGGGAGATCCGGTTTAAGGGGCAGGACATCGCCGGGGGCGTGAGGAAGCGGTCCCTGGAAATAAAGCGGGACATCCAGATGGTATTCCAGGATCCCGGCACGAGCCTTAACCCCCAGTGTTCGGTGGAACAGATACTCTCCCTACCCCTGTCTATCCACGGGATGATCCGCCGGGGAAAAAAGCGGGAACAGCTTATGGAACTCCTGGACGCAGTGGAATTTCCCGGTGAGTACCTTTACAAGTACCCTGCTTCCCTGGGGGGCGGGGAAAAGCAGATGCTGGCCATTGCCCGGGCCATTGCCACCAATCCTTCCCTCATCGTCCTGGATGAACCCACTTCTTCCCTTGACGTGTCGGTACAGGCTAAGATCATCAATATGCTGCTGCGGATTCAGAAACAGAAAAACCTTTCGTACCTGTTTATCACCCACGATCTCAGCCTGATGCGGAACATGGCGACCCGGGTGGCGATCATGTACTTGGGGAAGATCGCCGAGATAGCCCCGGCGGATGTTTTTTTCCGGAAACCCCTGCACCCATACACGCAGATGCTGCTCTCGGCGATTCCCGTGGTCTCTTCCGAGGAGGAGGCGTTGAAACCCAAAAG
>JAIRLK010000236.1 GCA_031259515.1 Treponema sp.
GCAAATGTACCGGATAAACCACCTCACATAAGACAAATATTCCACTCCGCAGACTCTGTCATTTCAAAAAATCTTCAGCCCTTAGGCAGGAACCAATATTTAGGGGCCTGACTGGAAAACTTCCTGGACATCCCCTGCCTATGTCCGTATTGCGGCGGACAACGTATGTCTGCCCGGCGCTGTCTTTACCGGTTCACAGCCTGCGGCTGCCTGTCCGCTCTCCCTTAGCGCGGCGTAAAACTCCACCCCCTACTCCGGCGGATAATACTTCCAATTCTTCCAGAGCGCGAATATGGCTCCGCTCTCTTCGTATCTATATGTACCCGCCTTTTTACCGTTACGCTAGCGAAAGCCGCCGAACCGCTGGACGTGGCATCCGGCAGTTTGGCGACTGGCGCCTTGCGTTGCTTCTACTCCGGCGAATACTTCCATGACGTGAATAATTGCCCTTTAACGGTATATGTGCCCGCCTTCTTGCCTTTGCGGTTGTAAAACGCCATAAAGCCATCAGCATCAAACTGACGTAACATGGCAATGTTCCCGTAGCTATCACGACCAAAAAGCGGCTTTCTTTCTTCCAGTGTTGAAACCGTAACAAAGGCAACGTTGCCGGGAATAGTAATAGACCGATACACCGGATTGAAGGAAAACGCATTATCCATGATAGATGTAACGCCCTTACCGATGACAATGGATCCCAGGTCGTTGCGGGTAAACGCATTATTCCCGATGGTAGTAACGCTGTCGGGAATAACAACGCCGTCCAGGTTTTTTTCCTCAAACGCATTATTCCCGATAGCGACAACCGGTTCGGCCCAGAGCGTCGCCGGAATAACAAGATTACGGTAGCGGCTGGCATCAACACCAGAACGGAAGCCGATAACAACGCCGTCTTCAACAAGCAGAAAAGTATTCTTTTCCCAATCGGAAATCATCGTTATCTGGAAGGGCGTTCGTTCCGGCGGCGCTCCGTTGACCGACGCGACCCGTATGGACATCCCCGTGTCGCTTATGTCCGCCGCCTTAACCCTGTCGAAGGTGAGGCTTACAAAATCCTCTTTGTTGTATGCAATAGAGATTTGGTTTCCATCCCGCCAAGGGCTGTATTCAGCGCGCTTGCTGTAGGTTTGCCTGCCGATTGCCGTCCCCTGTTCGTTCACCAGTTCAAAGACCACGTTGATGTCATGGCGCTAGGACGTTCTGAAGGGGTTGCTCCGGGTTACGCCGCTTCCGGGCCAGTTCCCCAGGCCCCACTCGTCTTTATGGCCGGTTTCGGTTAAGCCGTCATACACCGCGCCGTAGACGCTCTGTGCCGCTATCCGCACCGAATCAAACCAGTATGCGAGCCCCCGCAGGTTCGTCTCGAAACGCGCGTCCCGGCTTTCGGTCTGGTAGTTGATGTCCCCCCCACCGTATATCCGTTGAATAAAAGAGCGCGTAGGGCGGGTTCGCGGACGCGGCGTCAATCAGTTTGTAGATGGTTTCTTCGGTCTCCGTGAGCAGGGCTATCCAGTCCTTGCGCTGCTGAATAAGGTCCCGCGTCCCTGCTCCGATATTTCCGCTGGCAATCGCCGCGGTCAGAGTGGACGCCCGGTTTGCGGTCTGGAGCATCGAGGGGTCTATCGCTGCGGCTTGGGTGTAATAGATGGCCGCTTCGGCGGTTCTTCCGCTTCTGTCGGCGGTATAGCCCCTGGCGTCCCCGGTCTGGGCAGCGACGGTCTGCGCCCGCGCAGCCCCGGCAAGTTCCGTCTTTGCCCGTTCGGTAGGCTGTATCTCCATTTGAGTGAGCAGGTCCAAAGACGCCCGCCTGATGCCCGTAAGATTATCCAGTTCCAAAAAAGTACAGGTATCCGAATAGTTGGCCTCGGTGAATTTGTCGGCACTTCTGGTAATTTTGATCTGCATGGCGTAGCCCGTGGCGGTTTTGAGGATGGTCCCGCCCAGGATATAGTCCGTCGGCGCCAAGTGGCCCAAATCCAGCCCTTCCTCCGCGTTCTCGTCATAGTAGCCGGACAACAGTTCTTTGTACTGATTGTCGAGCTGCTCCCTGTCCAGCACGTCTATGGCGGAATATCTTTTAAAGTTACTGACCAATTCCCCCTGCACCAGGGCAGGGATATAGCTTTGATCATCCGCAAGGCCCGTTGTCTGGGGCGCAAGAATGGCAATGCTCTTGCCCTTGCCGCCGTCCCCGGTATAAAGGGCATTACCCACAGCGGTCTGCGCCGGGGCCGCCCCTGCGGGCGCGGACTGAACGGCCGGCTCCCCGGTATTGCACGCCGAAAACAAAACGGCGGCCAACAAAAGCCCTATTCTTTTAACTATATTTATCATTACATACTCCTTATTTTTTCGCGGCGGTTCCCATAATCAACGGTTATGCCGATGGAACACGTTCCGCATATATCGCATTTCATGCGCGTACCGTGTATCTGTCAGCTTTACTGCTTCATAGGCTCCTCCTGTGCCAGGCGAACGCGGCGTTTTATATGAACACCGATTGCCATAAGAACGCTCTATGCCATTACGACCTCGCCGCCGGATGCAAGAACGCGGTGGAATTCATAAATGACGCGCGCCATTTCGTAAAAATATCCTTTTACCATGCGGGGAATACCGTTGTTGTTTAACGTTTT
>JAIRLK010000354.1 GCA_031259515.1 Treponema sp.
ACTGAGTACGGAGCGCCGCTTGCCGGTAACGGTCTCCACTCTGAGCCGGTATACCGCCACCGCCCGGAGTTCGGCTTCACCATACGCAAACTCCCGGTCTTCCCCGGTCTGATGCTTCATAAGGAGGTTGAGGGCTCTGATCTTTTCGGCCGCTTCTTCAAGGAATTCCACCGTCCCCATGCCAACGATACTGGCGTAGTTAAACCCATAATGACAGACGCTGTCTCCCCGCGTTAGTTGATGCCCTGTATCCATCTCGAAACAGACCCGGTTGTTTTTTTTGAGGATGTCGATTTTTTTCCCTTCCCGTGCGCCGTGAAAATACAGGATCAGTGTGTCATCCTGATATTCATACCCGAAATTCAGGGGAACGACATAGGGTACGCCGTTATCCGCCATGCCCAAGCGGCAAACCGTACACTCCCGGAGTATTTCCAACAGATTTTCAGCGCCGGTAACTTCCCGATCCTTTCTTCTCATTCATATCCTCCTCAGCTTACTCATTAATTTTATAGTACAGAATCCCACAACCTTTTTGCGCCGGATATATCCTCTTGAAAAACAACGCCGGATGTAATACGGTAGGTTTACTAAGTTTTAGGTATGGAGGTTTTTATGAATAATCCGGTATTAACCGCAATTGCGGATCGCCGCAGTATCCGCGCCTATAAAGGCGAACAGCTTACCCAGGAGCAGATTGATGCCATTCTGAAGGCTGCCCGGGAATCCCCCAGCGCCCACAATAGCCAGCCCTGGCATTTTACGGTGGTCCAGAAGGCTGACCACCTTAAAGAGGTAAACGAGGAAGCGCACAAAAATATCGACAGCCCGGATCTGCCGCCGGACATCTTCTACGGCGCTCCCACCGTGGTTTTTGTGAGCTGCGATGCGGAAAGCCGTTGGGGCCGCCTGGACTGCGGCATCGCCGTGCAGACCATAGCCTTGGCCGCTCATTCCCTGGGGCTGGGAAGCGTGATTCTGGGGCTCCCCGATGCCGCCTTTACCGGTCCCCGGAAAGAGTATTTCAACCGGCTCTTCAAGTTCCCTGCCGGATACAGTTTTGCGGTGGCCATAGCCATCGGCATTCCCGTAGCGTCCAAGGAAGCCCATCCCCAGGAGCCGGATCGGATCGTGTTTGTATAAGAGCCGCCGGCTAAAGCCGCTAAGGGGTTTGTGGGGGCAAAGATCCCCGCAAACCCCGAGTTCGTGTGCGCCGCCCAAACAAACGGCCGGCGCCCTCATCTTCCGTGGATAATGACTAAAATTGATACCCTTGTTCCACCCAATAATGCCAATCTTTGACGGCTTCCAATGTTTCTTCATCTGAATTAATTGGCAGTAGTTGTTCCAAAGGAACGCCTAACTGTCTATCCTGCCATTTAATGATTACGAACATATTATTGACATATAAATCCATATCCGCTATTTCCAATACGGTTGCCTTTTCACCTTTTTTTAATGGAGATATGGTGATTTCTTTGATGCATTTTGCTTCAAATGGAAATTTTAAGGCGTTATCCAAATAGGTTTGCCATCCCATTATACGCTCTTCGGTATCGTAGGCATCCACAACAATCTCATTCGTTATTCTCTCTTCCCGCGCTTTATCCGCTTTAATTTTCCCCATCTTATAAACCTCCAAATATATAAATTGCGTAAATATACGCTGCGAGGCAAAGCCCGCAAATTCCTAACCGTGAACCCGCCGTTTCCCAAGACCGGGGACCGCGCCGCCCCAAGTGATCCGGCTCTATCTTACCATAACCGCAATGCCGTCGGGAATCACGGTGATCGCCGCCTGGGGATTCTTAAGCAGTTCCTCCGCCTTTTTCACCGCTTCCTCAAGGGAATGAGCGGGGATCATCTGGAATTCCCTGACCATTTCGTCGGGGGCGTCGGACACATACACCACCCGTGCATGCCGCAGTACCCGGGCTAAAATTTGGGATTCCCATTGATCGACCCTGGTTCTGTTTTTCGGGGTTTTCAGGAAGGTTTCGGTCATTCGTTCCAGATTCTTCTCCTCCACAAAGGTCTTGTAGAATTCTTCCCCTCCATGGCCGTCATTGGATTTGGCAAGCATGATGATGACCCCATCTTTTTTAACCGTGGCTTCCGCCGCAGTCATGCCCTTGACCGCCTGGTAGATGTTCTGATCCAGGGGATACCCGCCGTTAGTGGTGATGGCGATGTCTGCGGGAACCGCGTCCACCTGGCATATACCCGCGAGGAATTCCCGGCCCGCCCGGTGGGCCTCGTCCAGGTCCCCGGCCACGGCGTAGATCGCCTCCTTTTGGGAATTGATGACCACGTTGCAGATAAAAGCCAGCCGGGCGGTACGGGCAGCATAGAGCATGTCGATGTGAATCGGGTTGCCCTCCACCATGCCCGCCCGTGCATAAGGGCTGGCGATGAATTCCGCATTGTGATTGTACAACACCGTCTCCCGGCTTGCGATACCGGGGAGGACGCTTTTCCTTCCCCCGGAATAACCGGCAAAGAAATGAGGCTCAATGAACCCTTCGGCCACGAGCAGGTCCGCATCTATAGCCGCCTTGTTGATGATAAGTTCCCCGCCGGAGGGAAGTTTCCCCAGGTTTACCATCTCCTGCGAATCGCAGTCGTGGATCAGGATACGCTCCTTTTCCACAATATCGGCGCCGAACTTGTTGACCAATTCATCTCTGGTGGTTTCCCGGTGGCATCCGGTGGCAACGAGGATAGTGATGCCGGCCCGGGGGTTCCCCTTCCTGATTTCCGCAAGCATCGGGGGTATGATCGCCTTGCTGGGGACCGGCCGGGTATGATCGCTTGCGAGAACCACCACCCGCCGCTTCCCCTCGGCCATGACGCTGAGTTTCGGGGTTCCGATGGGGTTTTCCAGCGCCCGCCGTACCAGTTCTTCCTGGGAAAATAAGGCTTTATAATGGTGCATCCCGGAGGCAAGCCCGGCTTTAAACCGGCTTTCCGGGATGTTGAGGGTTAGGGTTTCTTTCCCGTAAGGAAAAGCGGCTATTGGCATTCAACGCCTCCTTAATATGATACGGGCCTTATAAAAATATTTTGCCTGGGTTCATAATATTATTCGGATCCCAAGCGTTCTTTATGGCCCGCATCAGGCCCAGCTCTACCGGATCGATAAGTTCCTTGAGGTAGTCCCGGCGTTTTATGCCGATGCCATGTTCGCCGCTAATCTTGCCGCCGAATTTACCGGTAATCTGGTACAGCTCTTTAAGGCAAAGGTCTTCATTCCGCTTCCAGACATCCAGGGGCATGGCCGGGTCCTTAACCAGGGTTGCGTGGAGATTCCCGTCTCCGGCATGGCCGTAACAGGGAATCCGGATCTGGTACTTCTTCCCCAGCCGTTCCAGTTCCGGGATCATTTCGGGGATCCGGGAACTAGGAACCACGATGTCCTCCAGACTTTGGGCAGGGCTGAAGACCTTAAACGCCTCGGCAATGTTCCGGCGCACATTCCAAATCCGCTCAATGTTGTTCCGATCCTCCGCCACATAGACCTCAATGGCGCCATTTGCTTCGCAGAGCTTTCCGATTTCAATCAGTTCTGTTTCGAGCTGGGATGCGCCGCCGCCGTCCATCTCTATGAGGAGCATGGCCCCGGCGTTCTCATAGGGGAGGCTCTCGTTAAGGTACGCGCAGCTTGTGATGATCGAAAGCTGATCCATAAACTCAATGCTGGTCGGGGTGAGTCCCTTGGAAAGGATCACCGGAACCAGGTCAATGGCGTCCTTGGGGGTTTTGAACAGGACCAGGAGATCCCCCTTGCTTGAAGGATAGCCGATGAGTTTGACGATGGCTTTGGTCACGATCCCCAGAGTTCCTTCGGAACCGATGACCAGGGATTTGAGGTCATAGCCGGTTACATCCTTAACCAGTTTTCCCCCAAGCTGAACTATCTCCCCTTGAGGGGTTACCAGTTCCAGGCCGATAATGTACCGACCGGTTACGCCGTACTTGACCGCCTTGCCGCCTCCGGCGTTTTCCGCGATATTGCCCCCGATGACGCAGGTTTGCAGGCTCATGGGGTAACCCGCGAAAAAAAGCCCTTCGGCCTGTACCGCGTTGGCCAGATCGTTGGTTACCATCCCCGCTTCAACCACCGCGACCATGTTGGCCTTGTCCAGTTCCAAAAGGCGGTTCATCTTTTCCAGGGAGATCACGATACCTCCATATTCGGGAATGGCCCCCCCGGAAAGGCCGGACCCCGCGCCGCGGGGGGTAATGGGTATTTTTTCCTGGTTTGCCAGGGAGACTATCCGGGCGACCTGTTCGGTAGTCTGGGGCAGGACCACCGCTTCCGGGTTATGACCGTATACCGAAGCGTCGGTTTCGTCGTGGGAATAGGCTTCGAGCTTTTCCGCGTCGGTAAACACATTGCCCTTGCCGGCAATATCCATCAATAACGTAACCAGTTCCGGCGTAACCGGATTATAAGTGTTCGGCATCGGTCTTTCCCTTTCTCTCGTCAAGCCGTTTTCGCAGTTCAGGAATCACCTGAAACGCATCCCCTACGATTGCCAGGTCCGCTATTTTGTGCAGGGTCGCATCCGGATCGGAATTAATGGACACAATGGTTTCGCTGGTTTTAATTCCCGCCAGATGCTGAATAGCGCCGGATATGCCGATGCCGATGTACACCTTGGGGGAGATGGTTTTCCCGCTCAACCCAATCTGGTGGGGATAGGATATCCAGCCCCTATCCACCGCATCCCGGCTTGCCCCCACCGCCGCGCCCAGGCTATGAGCCAGGTCCCGGATAAGGGTGAAGTTTTCGCCTTTTTTAAGGCCCCGCCCGCCGGCTATCACCAAATCCGCCTCCTCAAGCCCCAGAGACCCCGCTTCATCCCGGCTGTAGCCTCTGACGAGAGTCCCCCCGGAGGGGAGGGGAGGTACGGGGATGAGCCGGATTTCCCCGGTCCGCTTCGGATCTTCGGGCAGGGGCCGGGAGGACTTGGGCCTGACCGTGGCCATCTGAGGCCGGTGGTTGGGGGTTTTAATGGTGGCCATAATGTTGCCCCCAATGGCGGGCCGGGTTTGCAGGAGGTTCCCTGTCCCTTCCTCAATATCCAGTTCCGTACAGTCCGCGGTAAGGCCCGTGTGGTTCTTTATCGCCGCATAGGGCATGAGGGTTCTGCCCGTAGAGGTGGCGGCGGCCAGGAGGATGGAGGGCTTATATTCCCTGATGAGCCGTGTCAACACGAACTCATAGGTTTCACATACAAAGTATTTGAGCCCCGGGCCCTGCACCGCGTACACCGCGTCGGCCCCCCGCCTGATAAGAGCCATAAGGTCTTCTTCTTTTACCCCGTCGCCGATAAGCACCGAAACCAGCCGGGTTCCCAGCGTATCCGCCAGCTTCCGCCCCCGGGCAAGCAACTCAAAGGAAACCCCCTTGAGCTTGCCTTCAAATTGTTCCGCCAGGGTCCATACTCCCCCGGCAGGATGCCCGGCATCCTGAGCTTGCACGATCATGGAAGGACCCCCTTCTTTTCGAGCAGCGCCGCCAGCTCGTCCACTGCGGCTTTAAGGGAAATATCATCCTGGACATTCAGGATTCTACCCTTGCGGGTAACCTTGGGGGTATCGATCCTGACTACCTTAGTAGGAGATCCCGCGAGTCCCAGGTATTCGGGATCAGCCCGGAGAGTTTCTGCGTTCAAAACCGGAACCTGTAGGTTCTTGGAGCGAATCTTGCCTTTCAGGGTGGGCAGCCGGGGGGCCGCCACAGCCTTTACCACCGTAAGAAGGCAGGGCAGGGGGACGGAAAGCAATTGACAACCCTCTTCTACCAGCCGTTCCAGATGGAGTCGCCCATTTTCCAACGCTTCAATCCTGGACACGTATGTGGCAAGAGGAATACCGAGCCATGCCGCAATCCCCGGCCCCACCTGGGCGGTATCCCCGTCCGTGGCCCGCTCCCCGGTGATGATAAGATCATAGCCTCCCATGCCGCAGATGGCTTGGGACAAGGTATAGGAGGTGGCATGGGTATCGGAACCGCCGAACTTCCGGTCGGAAATAAGCGCCCCTTCGTCGCAGCCCATGGCGACCGCCTCTTTGAGGGCCTTCATGGCCTGGGGCGGTCCCATAGAGATGACGGTTATGGTCCCGCCGTGCTGTTCTTTTAGGCGCAACGCCGCTTCCAAGGCATAGAGATCCAGCGGATTTACCACGGTCTCGACTCCCGTGCGGATAACGGTCCCGGTTTCCGGGTCCATTTTTACGTTGCTGCTTTCCGGTACCTGTTTAATAGGCACAATAATCTTCACAATGACCTCCGTTGTATGAACGAAGGACTCGCGCGGAAATAACAGAACCCTCGGTCATGTTATTTCTACACAGGTCCTGAAAGATACAGTTCACAACGCTTACAAACCGTGTATCCCGTCGATAATCCATCCAACGATCACTTCAAGCCGTTTTCTAATGGCCGAAGGAATATCGATCTTGGAAGCGACAAAATCCGAAACATCGGCGCCGGACACACAGTAGATGAGGACGCCTTCGGCCAGAGGTTCTATGTACAGATGAGCGATAAACTTTTTTTCCCGAATGGCCGGAATGAAAAAATAGGTCAGGTTTCTGAAATTGGTCAGGCTGTAGGTGAGGCCGTATTGATCCACGGAAATGTCCGCCTGATAATAGGAATTCCCGAAATTCGCGTCTTTAAGGCGCATATACACCGTCTCTCTTTGAGGAACCGATAAAGCATCGGGGGGATCCGGAATAACGGAGGTCTTTTTCGGGCTTTCAAGGCGGGTTGCTTCCTCAAATAAGGGAATATCCCGGTTACGGGTAACCGAATAGTACAGACGGCCTTTTAATCGTTGTATCTTGCCGCAGGCATTGTACACCCGCAGTAAATCCGGCGCGTTTTCCGAGAAGGGGATGACCTGAAGAGACTCGTTTATAAAAACGGGCCGCTGTTCCATGACGGCTTTCTGGATGGCGGCGCCTGCCGGAATGGGGGGGAGCATTTGCAGAGTAACCGTATCTTTCGAGGAGATGAGCAAGCCATTTTGAGAAAAAATCTTTTCCCGGTTTGTTTCAGTGCAGTTGGGAAAAATCTCGTCAAACGAACGATGCTGAGCGAAAGCCGGCGCGGGGAAAACCGCGATATACAGTAAAAGTACGCAGAGAAAAATAGAAAAAAAACGCACTAATACGCTCCTTTGCCTTTTAGCACAACCCCGGATGTTTTATACAGTACCCACAGATCAAGCCAGAGAGACCAGCTTTGCAAATAATAGGTGTCGTAGATAACCCGGTCACGATAATCGGTATCTGACCGGCCCGATACCTGCCAAAGGCCGGTCATACCCGGCTTGACTGAAAAAATCCGGTTAAAATCATCGCCGTATTTTTTTACTTCATCTTCCGTAACCGGCCTTGGCCCCACAAGGCTCATCTCTCCCTTTAAGACATTGATGATCTGGGGGAATTCATCCAGGCTGGTACGGCGTAAAAATCTGCCGATTGGGGTTATCCGGGGATCGTCCTTAAGTTTGTGGCAGATTTCCCATTCCTCCCGGATCTTCGGATCTTCCAGCATTTTTTTCAGCCGTTCCTCGGCATCTATGACCATCGATCTAAATTTATACACCCCGATAGTTTTGCCGTTAAGCCCCAGCCTGTTGTGCTTATACAAGACAGGCCCCGGCGTAGTCGCTTTAATAAGAAGAGCGATAAAAAGCAGAAACGGAAGGATAAGGCTCCCGCCAAAGATGACAATGAACAAATCAACAAACCGTTTAATTTTCAGGTTCCAGGGCATTTTGAGCCGGTGGCTGGCGGCCAGGCCCAGAACCCCGTCAAAATCGCGGACAGACATCCATATATTGGAAATGCCGGAGAAATCCGAAATGAGTACATTGTAGCGGAAGGATGTAATTGATTTTTTAAGCGGCCATGAGGCTCCTGTCCGCTCCAATTCCGGCATGGCGATAATCGCCATTTTTATATTAAACCGCTTGACAATTTCATATCCCAGACCGGTATCGTGAATAATGGGAATTTCCCGGTAAAAGTCCCCGGAAGCGGGGTCATCATCCAGAATCAGGACCGGTACATAGCCCATCTTTCTATTTGCTAAGAGCCGGTCAACGATCATCGTTCCGGCAGGACCACTGCCGAAGATAACCGCAGGAATGCCTTTTAGTTTTATCCTTTTTAGAAATGAATGGGTACAGGAACGGCATACGAGTAAAATATAACAGGAGACAATGAAACTGATGATAAACGCGGCGGAAATGGCGTCGAATTCCCTGTCTTCAATAAACCGGGAAATAATAATGCCTCCATGGGCAATCAAAGAGGCGATGGTAAAATTTTTAAGCTCTTCCGCGGGCGCCAGGGATATTCCGGGATACAGGCGGAATATCTGGAAAATGATGATGAATATCGGAAGGTACGGCCAATATCCAACAAAGGATTTAAAATTAATAACCGATAAATCGTAAAGGTTAACCAGAAAAAATCCCGTGCCAAATGAAAGCATAACCCCAAGCAGATCCGATAGACCTAAGATAACCGCGAGTAGCGCCGAAGATGTCTGCCGATACCTAGCCCGGTACCAGATATCAAATTCGTTGAGCGTCATATATACAGTATGGCAAAAAAAGCCATTTTAGGCAATATTTAGGCGCCGCGAAATTTTTGCGCACGCCCGGTTTGCGGATGCGTCTGCCTGAATGTTCTGAGGGAAGAACGGTAGATTTGTTCCAGTTTTGCCGTCATGGTTCCTATGGTCCACCCTTGGGCGTGGCGTTTCGCCTCCTCGACTTTACGCCGGTATAATTCGTCATCTTCCAGGAGGTCAAAGACCCGGGCTATAAACTCCCCGGCGTCGTTTTGAACCATAAAACCGCCCTTATTCCCGTTCATCACCTGGATAGTGCCCATGACGCCAATCGCCACCACCGGAGTACCGGAAAGCATGGCCTCGATAGTCACCAGCCCCTGGGTTTCCGTTAAAGAGGGGAATACAAAAATATCGGACATCCCGTAGATCAACGCCAAATCTTCCCGGGCGGCATAGCCGGTAAAAACGCACTGCTCCTGAATCCCGAGGCGTTCACATTCTTCCGTATAGAAGTACAGATCAGGGCCGTTACCGACGAAGAGAAAAACAACTTCCGGATGTTTCGCCGTAACCTCCGGCACTATTTTCAACAAAAAATCTATATTCTTCTCTTTGGCTATACGGCCCGCGAACAACAATACCCGCTTATTAATAAGCTGCGGGTATTGTTGGGTTATTATAGCCCGGAATTGGGCTATTTCCGCCGGTTCCGGGCTAAAGACATGAGGATCTATGCCGGTCGGCAGCAGGTAGGATTGCTTTTTTATTTTGTATTTTCTGAGCACCTCTTGAATCTGTACGGTAGGAGCAATGATCACACCGGCCCGTCTCAGAATGTTTTTATGAATGCTTCGAATGATGGCCCGCAGCATAAATGTCGGGATCAGGGGGATATAGTTTGCCACGTAATCTTCCCACAGGGTATGAAACGTATAGATTACCGGCAGGTTATGAAGTTTCGCGTATTGAAAGCCGAATTCGGCAATGACAAATTCTGTATTGACATGAATAATGTCAGGATTAAAGGCTTCAATCTGCTTGGAAACCCAGAACCATTTGCTGAATTTCGCTATCCGGTCTTCCTTGGAAATGATGAGCGGCATGGAAGGCACCCGGATGACGATGGGTTCCCCGTGTTCCGTCTCCCGTGTCCGGCTCTTCCCGGCAGTTATCCTCTCGGCCTCTTCCGATTCAGGATACAAGGAACAGATAATCATAACTTCATTTCCCGAACGCACCAGGGCATGGGAAAATGAATCCACTGAAACGGTAACGCCATTTATGCGGGGCCAATAGGCGTCGGTGAACATTACTATCTTCATAAACATTGGTCGGCGCTATAACAGCCCTTTTGCTCCGGACAGAGATTCAAGCCATACGGGAAGGCCCTTAAATCCGTGAAAGTACATGCTGAAGTCCCGATACCAGCTCATGTTACATTCATTACAGGTTGGACGCGCCAAATCTTTTTCTTCCATGGTTAAAATATTCCCCAGCACCTGGGGAAGCTGCATACAAGGACGCACATCGAAAAACCAGTCTACAAAAAATACATGACGGCCGCCGTGGCAGGCGTATTTTGCCGTGGCGGGATCTTTAAGGTAATGAATGATGTTCTGCATGGAAACCGGCATATTGATGATCCCGTATTTCCCCGTCTTCTGGAGCCTGATTGCGTCTTTAAGGCCGTGAATAACTTTTTCCCGGGACAGGCTTATCCCTTCGCCTCCCAGTGGATACACTTTTGATTGTGAAAAGGTCGGATAATTCAGGGAGACGAAATCAAATCCCATATTTTTTGCCCGTATACACACTTCTTCCAGCTTGTCGTAATTATCGTTCCAGATAAGCACGGAAGCCATGGTCTTGAGGGTTGTTTTTTTTGCCGTCTCCAGGGCTTCCGCCATCTGGTCCATGATATTGGGTATCTTGCGGGATTCCGCCATGGTAACCGGATCCCCTGAATCAAAAGAAATGCTCAAGAGATCGCACCCGGCGCCTTCCAGCCGTTTCAGGATATCGTTGCGCATCAAGAGATGGGGGGCGGCGTTTAAAACCGCGTTGTTCATTTTCCGTTTCGTCGCAAGCTCCACAAATTCAACCACATTCGGATGGAGGAGGGGTTCCCCACCGGTGATGGTAAGATGAGATACCCCGAAATCGGCGAGCCGGTTAATTGTCCGCAGCGCTTTCTCTTTATCGGCAAAGACCTTGGGCTGTTGTTTCCATATATCGCAGAACGAACATTTTGCGATACAGGCGTTGGTGATCGCAAACTCGGTAAACCGCAGCCTGCCCTGAAGATAATTTTTCGTAATGTTTCTTTTCTTTCCGTGGGCCATAACATCTGCCTTCGTTTTTCATTTCTTCGCCGGCAATTTTATCCGGCTAGATAGTATTACTTCCAATCCATGTTCCGTTCTGCCGGCAAGATGTCCGGCGTTATTAACGATTCTGTATCCGGGTTGAAGAGAAAAACTGAGCCACTCATAGGGATCCCATTTGCCCAGGACACTGAACGTGGAGGTATAGGTCGGTGTCCCGGTAAGCGGCCTGGTAACATCATAAACTTCAGGGGAAGGGCGGTAATTATCGGTATCAAAAATATCGGTCCCCGATCGTTCCCCCTGAGCGGCAAAAACAAACGAGAACCCCCAGGACCACCGTGCAAAGCTGTGGTACCCCGCCCATAAAGCGCCGGCAATTGAATCCGGTCCAAAGGGCGTACCAGTCCAGGAACGGACGGTTATTTTTTCTACTTCCGGATACTCTTTGTAAAACGACCAGTCCTTATGGTAAAGAACATACATATATGGATAGGTGTAAACCCCTTCAACGCCAAAAAGCCAATACCCTTGATCGAGCGGAAGAGAAACTTCGCTTCCCCATTGGAAGGCAAGGGCATTGGGGGTAAGGTCTTCCTTCCATTTCCGGCGTTCAATCCCAAGCTGGAACTGGGTCATGGCGAAAAGCCCGTACAACCGCAGGTGTTTTACCGGCTGGTATTCCGCCTTTACGCCGAAATATGAACCGATCCGGGAGCCGCCGGTCGGATCAACTTTATCTTCTTCATTATTATAATCATCGTATGTTTTCCATGCTTCGTAGCCGTGGTAAATCATCAGCGGGTTAAGATACCGCAGTTCCAGGGGGGCGTTAACCATTACCCCTTCAATAAAAGACAAGGAAACTGTTTTATGCGGGCGCATCTGGAGATAATGCATATACTGATATTTATCCGCCCCATACTGGGTTACTTCCACGGTATATTTGATGTAAGGTGAAAAGAGGGAAAGCCGGGCGTAATTGACTTTTTCCAAGGTGTCCGAAAGAATGACGCTCCCGGTCTGAGTTCTGCCGAAGAAATTGTCCCCTATGCCCATGGCAAAATGTACGCCCGAAGCTTTCCCAAAAGGCAGACCCGCGCTCAGATAGGCTCGTTTTGGAAAATGGAGATCGAACTGGGAGGTGTCATGGGGAATATTAAAGTAGTTATTGTGAAGCGTCGCCGCGTATTCGTTTTGCCCAATAAAAGGAACCATTTCAGCGGTTATATAGGGCCCTATGGACAGACTGACCGGAAGAACAAAAAACGGCTGCCGTTGATAGTAGTTATAAATCCAATTCGTTTCAGCGCTGGTCTTAAAATAAAATTCTGGCTGCAAAGCCGGATCCGCGTCCACCGAAAGGGCATCCAACTGTAAAGAAAGCCGCGGAGATGCCTGAAGGGCGGCCCTGATCCGATCATAGAGAACCTTCCCCCCCGGAGAAAGCGTTTCTTCATTAACTTCGGTTAATATCCGTTCTATCTGGCCTGCCGTCACGGCAGAATCGGAAAAAAACACAATACCCTGCTCCTGAGAAAGAACCGCCAGGGCCTCGTACAGCCAGTCGCCGGGATATACTATCTTTTGAGCGGGAAGGGCGGCAATTTCCGGAACATTGCTTATTACCCACAGCAAGAATAAAATGATTAACCGCATTTGACGCGCGGCTTTTTTATCATTATTTTTATCTTTAATCGATATTTTCTTTACCATTGCACCATCCGCATTGACATCATATTATATATACTGTATAATTCATTAATAGGTCAATAGTTTTATGGCGGCTTTCTTAAAGTTGACTTTTAGGGTCAACCCTATACCGGTAAATAGGAGTTGCTTCTTTAAAAAATACGCGCTCTTGGAGGAATGTATGCAAAAGAAATGGTATTGTTTACTCGTTCTGCTTTTTGGATCGGGTTTTTTACTCTCCGCCCAAAATCATGTATCCGTACCTCTGGATGATCCTATCTACTATGTTCTTGAACAGGCCCAAATGAGGGGCCTCTGTCCGCCTCTCCCGGAGGTTAAACCCTATTCCCGGTCGGTAATTCTTTCCGCCGTCAAAGAGAT
>JAIRLK010000378.1 GCA_031259515.1 Treponema sp.
CAGGGGCGTCAGGGCAAGGGCGGCAATGGCGGTAACAAAAGCGCCTGAATAGATCTGCCCTTCGCCGCCCAGATTGAGGCTCCCGCCCCTCATGGCAACGGATACCCCCAGGCCTCCGACGATGAGGGGGATGGCGCCGTTGAGCATATTGCCAAAGTAGTAGACGCTCCGCAGGGGGCCAAGGAAGAAATACGCCAGGGTCCTGGCGGGGTCCCGGCTCAGGAACAGAGACATCAGCGCCATGAGGATCATAGGGATGAGCAGGATGAGCGCGGCGCCGCCTGCCTGAACCGGGAAATACCCGAAGAAACCGCCCGCCGGGCGTACCGCCGGTTTCACCGCCGTATGCGGATCAAGTCCGTTAGCTCCCATGTTTCAACCCCGTCATATACGCCCCAATTTCTCTTTTTATATCCCCGTTTTTGCCCGCTCCTTCCGGGCGCAGTTCCGCCGCCGCGGTCCCCCGGTAAAAAACAATGATCCGGTCGGCCAGGGACAGTATCTCGTCCAGGTTCGAGGAAATCAGGATAAGCGCCGCGCCTTTTTCCCGGAGGGCCGCTATCTGTTCGTAGACATAGCGGCTTGCGGCAACGTCAAGCCCCCAGGCAGGTTCCGAGAAAACGATGTAATCCCGGTATTGGTCGATTTCCCGGGCCAGAATGACCTTCTGTATGTTCCCCCCGGAAAGCGCATCCAGACGCTGATCCGCGTCCCCCAGAATACCGAACCGTTCAATGAGGCCCTTTGCATAGTCCAGCGCGTCCTTCCGGTCCGGCAGCAGCCCGTGGAACCAGCCGCAGGGACCGGACCTGGGTTTCCGGCGGAAAAATTCCCCGCGCCGGTTCACGATCAGATTTTCCCAAACACGGGCCTCCCCGGCGGCGGCCACCCCCATCCGGTCCGCCGGCACATAGGCCAAGCCCCGTTTGCGCAGTTCCCGTGTCGTAAGGCGGGACACGTCCTCGCCGTGGAGAAGCACCCGTCCTGAGGTAATGGGGAGAAAGCCCCCCAGAACCGCTTCCAGCGCGCCGAGGCCGTTCCCCCCCACGCCGGCAAAGGCGAGGATTTCCCCGGCATGGGCGGTAAAGGAGACCTGGGAAAGAAGCGGCTGTTTCTGCCCCCGGCGTTCCACCCGTACATTCTCGAAGGTGATGACCGGTTTTCCGGCGGCGCGGTTTTCCCGCCGCCTTGTATCCGTCCAAAGCGCCGCCTCCGCGCCTACCATAAGACGGGATATTTCAAATTCATCGATATCGCCGGTTTCCCGTATCGCTATCAGTTCCCCCCGCCGCATAACCGCTACCCGGTTGGAAATGCGCGTGATCTCGTTCAGCCGGTGGGTGATAAGGATCAGGGACTTCCCGGACTGTGCGAGCATCCTGAGGGTGCGAAAAAGGGCGTCGGTCTCCCGATCCGTCAGTACCGCGGTTGGTTCGTCCAGGATAAGGATGTCCGCGTTCCGGTAGAGCATCTTGAGTATCTCCACCTGCTGCATCTCCCCCACCGTCAGTTCCCCTACCGGCGTTTCGGGTTTGACGGAAAAGTGATGCCCCTCTATGATCTCCCGGACCCGTTGTTCCGCCGCCGCCGTGTCATAGAAGAGGCCCAGCCGTACCGGTTCCGCCCCCATGACCGCGTTTTGGGCCGCCGTGAATTCCGGAAAAAGCATAAAGCGCTGGTGTACCATCCCGATACCCAGCCGGTTTGCCTGAAGCGGCGAGTGAATGTTCACCTTCCTGCCCTTGACCAGAATTTCCCCTTCTGTGGGAGGGACCAGGCCGTACAGGATATTCATGAGGGTCGTTTTTCCCGCGCCGTTTTCACCGGCAAGGCAGAGAATCTCTCCCGTGCGCAGGGAGAGGGAAACCTCCCGGTTTGCCCAATGGACCGGTCCGGGATGGCCCGCGCCAAAGCGCGTGCTGTTTCCTTCGGCGTAGCGCTTGGAAATACGCCGCAGTTCTACTACCGGCGCGGGGCCGGCGGGGAGCGTCATGGCCTTACAGGGGGGGCAGGGTATAATCCACCCGCCCGGCCTTGATGTCAGACAGGAAGGCATCGAACTTCGCCCGTATTTCCGGGGGAACATAGTCTGAGTACCCCGGATCATCCGCGATAAAATCCAGGTAGCCTTCCGCCGCCCCCACCATACGGCTTGTGCCGTATTGAATCCTCCCGGCCAATACGTCGGAAAGGATTTCTTCCACGAGTTTTTTCTGTTCCATGAGGCCGCATCCCAGGATAAACCCCGGCGCGGCGCGGTACTCGTTGGTGTTGTGGAACACGATATACGCGCCCCGGTCCACGGCGGTCTTGATAAGCCCCTGGGCGGCCCCTCCCGCGATGGCGGCAAACACATCGACGCCAGAATCTATCATGCTTGCGGCCAGTTCCGCCGCCTTGTTCGCGTCGTACCAGTTCCCTATCACCCGGAAGTCCAGGGTTATGCCGGGGTCCGCCAGCTTCGCCCCGGCCAGGAAGCCCGGGACGATGTGGTTGTTGAGCAGGGGATACTCCTGAGCGGCGATAAAGCCCAGCCGTTTGGCAGGATTGGCGTGGGCCATATCGCTCACGGTGATAAGCCCCGCCAAGTACCCCAGGTACAGGGACTGTTCATATTGGTTGTAAAGGTAGGTACTGATCTGGGGGTTCC
This sequence comes from Treponema sp., assembly GCA_031259515.1. Classification (GTDB taxonomy): domain Bacteria; phylum Spirochaetota; class Spirochaetia; order Treponematales; family Breznakiellaceae; genus JAIRLK01. The sequence continues at coordinate 2,651 of JAIRLK010000378.1, forward strand.
CCTCGTACCTGGCGTCGGTGATGATGAATTTCTGACGGGGGAATTTTTTCCCCACATTGACGCAGATTTCGGGCAGGGAGGGATTGGACCCCAGGACAATATCGTATTCGCCGCTTGCCGCCAGGGAAGCCAACTGCTCCTCCCATTCAGCCTGGTTGAATCCCGCTTCGTAGACCTTTACCCGTACCCCCTGGTGGGCGGCGGCGAAACTTTCCGCCCCGGCGGCCAGCATTTCATAGGGCGGGCTTCCCGCCAGCATCCCGGTAATGTAGACCAGTACCGACAGGGAATCGCCGTCCTGCGGACTTCCGCGCTGCGCTCCGCCCTGGGAGGCTCCGCCGGCAAAGGCCGGCGCTGTAAGGAATACCAAGGCCGCCGCGAGAAGGGCAGGCCATGCCGCCGGCCATGCCGGGTGAACAGGTTTTGTGTTGCTTTTCATCGTACACTCCTTAACGTTGGTTGGAACGTAAAACCGCGCAAAGCAAAACCTTCAAGAGCGTAAAAAAGCCCTTAGGGATT
>JAIRLK010000395.1 GCA_031259515.1 Treponema sp.
GGCGGCGGTCCCAGCGGCCAGGAATGGCTCACCACCTATTCCGACATGGTTACCCTGATGCTCTGTTTCTTCGCCATTATGTTTAACCCCGACCAGTCCAGTACCGCGCAGATGCAGCAGATCGCCGTGTCCATGCGGACCGGGGGCCTGGGTTCCCGCAGCGGGGGGACGAACCTTTCCGCGGGGCGCAGTGCCGACTTGGGAAACACCATCATGGCCCTCCCTTCCATGGAACGGGGCCAGTCCCTGGGAACGGCCGTGCGGAAGGCGGTGAGTGTTTTTTCCCCGGAAATTAAATCCAACAAGGTGAAGGTTACCCACGATGAACGGGGCCTGGTGATCACCCTGGCGTCGGATGCCTTTTTTAACCCCGCCAGCGCCCGGATCAACATTGAGGAAACCAGGGACATTTTGCTCCGGCTGGGGTCCTTTTTGGCCTCCAATGATTTACGGGGCCGGAAATTCAGGATCGAGGGCCATACCGACGCCGTTCCGGTGGACCCCGAGGGTCCCTGGGAATCGAATTGGGAACTTTCCACCGCCCGGTCTATAAGTGTCCTCCACTATCTTGCCGATATTGGAGTAACGGAGAACCGGTTTCAGGTGGCGGGATTTGCGGACACCATGCCTGTCAGCGGCAACGACACCGCCGAAGGCCGGGCCTACAACCGGCGGGTGGATATTATCGTTTTGGACGATGGCCATTTATAATAAAAAACGTTCGTTTTTTATTATAAATGGCTAAGGAGAAAAAACCTTTGGTTTTTTCTCCAGGGCATATAGGGTCCAGGGCCTTATAACGGGGGAAATCCCGGGGGTTTTTTGTATGAATTTGCATAAATTGAAAAATTTGTGTACGATAAGATTGTAAACAGGGAGGATTTTGGGTATGTCTGATTCTGATGAACTGGATCTTGACGGCGGAGACGCTGCGGGACTGGACAGTTCCCCCAAAAAGTCTTCCGGGCTGGGCGCCCTGTTGCCAAACATCCTCAAATTTGTCGCCATAGGCCTGGGCGCGGTGGTATTTATTGTGACGGTGGCGTACATCACCGTTAAAGTTGTGAGCGGCGGCGGCAAGTCCCAGACGGTGACGGCTTCCGGTGAGTCTTATGAGGGAAAACTGCCGGAATACGCCGCCTTTACCCTTATCGGCCCCGTGACCACCCGGACAAAGGATACGGACAAATATTATTCGGTAACGGTGGATATGATCATCCAGTACGACCTCAACAATACCGCCGCCCAGACCGAATTGACCAGCCGCCAGTATGAACTGCGGGATTTTGTCCGCTGGTATTTTTCTTTGAAACACGCGGCGGAACTCCAGCCCGAGGAAGAAACCAAGCTCAAGCAGGAGATCCGGAACATTCTCAACACCCGGCATCTGAGTACCGCCAAGGTCCGGAACATTTTGTTTGCCAAGCTGGATGTGATGGAGTCTTATTAAGGGAACCTCTGGAAACCCCGGCCGGGCTTGTTAGAAGCGTTCATGCAAGAGCTTGCATATATTAAAGAAAATGGTATACCCTTAAATGTATGGAGGGTTTCTTAACCGATGACCGAAGTTCTGTCCCAGGATGAAATAGACCAGCTTCTCACCGCTATTAACGCCGGGGACACGGAACCAGAGGATTTCAGGCCCGCTGCGGACACCCGCAAGATAAAGATTTACGACTTCAAGCGGCCCGATAAATTCTCCAAGGAGCAGATCCGGACGGTTTCGATCATGCACGATACCTTTGCCCGGTTGACCACCACCAGCCTTTCCGCCCAGCTTCGTTCTATGGTTCACGTCCATGTGGCATCGGTGGATCAGCTGACTTATGAAGAATTTATCCGGTCCATTCCCACCCCCACTACCCTGGCGATTATCAATATGGACCCCCTCAAGGGAAACGCGATCCTTGAAATAGACCCGGCCATTACCTTTTCCATTATCGACCGTCTCTTCGGCGGTACCGGGGAGGGAACCAAGGCCCAGCACGAATTAACCGACATTGAACAGTCCGTTATGGAAGGGATCATCGTCCGTATTTTGGGAAATATGCGGGAAGCCTGGACCACGGTAATAGACCTCCGGCCCCGGCTGGGGCAGATCGACACGAACCCCCAGTTTGCCCAGATTGTACCCCCCACGGAAATGGTGGTCCTGGTAACCCTGGAAACCAAGGTGGGGGAGGTAGAGGGGATGATGAACTTCTGCATCCCCTATCTGACCATTGAGCCCATTATCGGTAAATTATCAGCCCAGTTCTGGTACTCCTCGGTGCGCCGGGGAGCCACCACGGAAAACCTGAATATCCTCAAGGACAAGCTCGCAACGGTCGATGTTAATGTAGTAGCCGAGATCGGAAAGATCAATGTCCCGGTACGGGATGTGCTTTCCCTCCAGGTGGGGGACGTGATACGGCTCTACAACACCCGGATTGGCGATCCCTATTCCCTGAATATCGGCAGCAAAAAGAAGGTTTTGTGCCGCCCCGGGGTAATCGGGAGAAAAATCGCGGTCCAGGTGACCAAAAAAATTGCCGAGCTTGAGCATGAGGAATTTGAGGAGCTCGCCTCTGAAGGGGAGGAAGTTTTATGAGTGACGGCGCTCTTTCTCAGGATGAAATAGACGCATTGTTGGCGGGGGTAGATTCTTCTAGTCTTGGCGGCCCAATGCCTTCCATGCCAACCGCGGTGGCGGGGGGGGGCGAAGACGATCGCCGGGCTTTGCAGAACTTTTTGTCGGCCACCGTGGAGGCCCAATCTTCCAATATAGCCATGATGACCGGCGCTTCCGCTTCCATCCGGGGGCCCCAGGTAACTTTTGCCAACCGGGACAACGTGCTGGCCCAGCTTCCTGACATGGTTACGGTGGTCAAGGTGGATTTCAGTTCCGGTTTTCCCGGCGAACATTTGTACATACTCCCGGAGGCCACGGCAAAGGCCATTGCCAGCCTGATGAACAAGGAAGAAAACATCGAACTGGACCCCATGGCCATGTCGGTTATTGGGGAATTGGTTTCTCAGCTCGTGGGCACCCAGATAACCTCCCTGACCGACAAGACCGGCAACAAGTCCATCGCCTCGGCGGCCCCTGAAGCGGCCAATGTGCCCAAAGCGGCGGCAGCTCTGCCGGCGGGAGATTTTGCCAGCGCCGTTTACCAACTTGATCTGGGGGACGGCAACAGCCACCAGATTTGGGAAATTTTTGGTCCCTCGGTGGCCGGTGATATTGCCCGGGCCCTGAACGGGGGCGGCGCGGCGGCCATGCCTTCCATGGGTCAAATGGGCGGCATGGACCTGGGCGGTATGGTGGGGATGCCGAATATGGGCGGAATGCCCATGATGGCCGGCCAGCCCGCCAATGTCCAGTCGGTTCAGTTTCCCAACCTGATGCCCCCCCGGGCGGGTCCCCAGGAGGCGGGGAATATCGGCCTTATTATGGATGTCTCCATGGAGATGACCGTAGAACTGGGCCGTACACGGAAGCTGATTAAGGAAATCCTCGGCATGGGGGAGGGGACGATCATCGAGTTGGATAAACTGGCCGGCGAGCCGGTGGATATATTGGTGAACCATAAACTTATCGCCAAGGGCGAAGTGGTGGTTATTGATGAAAACTTCGGCGTCCGGGTTACGGAGATTGTTTCTCCGATGGAACGGATTAACGAAATGGGGTAGGGGCCGGGATTTTGTTTTTTTTGGCCGGGGGCCTTGGATTTACTAATCCCCCGGTTTATGGTATACTTTTTTTCTAAAGTCAGTTTGTACTTGGGAGGGGAAAAACTGAAAAGATCTCGCAAAAAGTCTTTTGATGTTTCTCGCCGTTTTTTGCCGGGGAAATTGTTCCGGTTTCCCCCGGTCCTGTTGATTATTTTTCTTTGCCTCTGGACGGTTCCTCCGCCCCTCCTCTTTGCCCAGGAAACGGAAACCGGGGACGAGGCGGTTCCGGGCGGGGCCGTGGAACCTATCCCTGAAAGCGCTATTCTTCTCGGCGATGATGGCCCCGGTGTTCCGCCGGCCCCTCCGGGGACCTCGGTCTTCCTGATCCTCAGAATGCTGCTGGTTCTGGCTTTGGCGGCGGCGGCCATTTACGGGGTGGTGTATTTTCTCAAACGGGCTTCCCGGCCCCCGGAACAGCGGGACCCCCATGTCAAAGTGCTTTCCAGCGTACACCTCGGTTCAAACCGTTTTGTCTATGTGGTTTCCGTGGGTTCCAGGGCCTGGTTCCTGGGAGGCGGCGACAGCGGGATAAACCTGATAACCGAAATAGAAGACCAGGATGCGATCAACGCCATGATCCTGGCGGAGGAACAGCGGGGCTCTCAGGGAAGGGGTAAAGGTCCGGACTTTAAGGCCATGCTCCGCCGTCTGGGGATTCCGGTGGATAACCTGGTTCCCGGAGCGGACCGTATCCACCGGCGCCGGGATCGGCTCAGGGGACTCAAATGAAAAAGTCCCCGGGAACAATCCTGCTGCTGCTGCTTTTTCTGACGCTTCCCCGGGCGGAAGCCCAGCAGTCCGAACCTTTCCCCGATATGTCCGTTCAGGGAACCATGAATATGCCCGCTCCGCCGGGGGCTCCGGTGGTTCCCTTTATCGATCTGACGGTCAGGAACCCCGAAGGCGGGCAGGAGGTGGCCTTTTCCCTCCAGCTTCTCCTCCTCCTGACGGTCCTCTCCCTGGCGCCGAGCATCATCATCCTGATGACCAGTTTCCTCAGAATTTCCATTGTGCTGGATTTTGTCAAACGGGCCCTTTCCCTCCAGCAGGTTCCCCCCAACCAGGTTTTGATGGGCATTGCCCTTTTTATGACTATTTTTATTATGTGGCCTACTTTTACCGCCATCTACACCAATGCCCTCCAGCCTATGGCCCAGGGGGAGATCTCCGTGGAGACCGCCTACCGGGAGGCCGAGACCCCGTTAAGTCTTTATATGTACAGCCAGATGCGGACCAGGCCGGAAATATCCGGCTCTTTATGTCCATGCGGGGCCTGGACCGGCCCGACACTCTGGCGGACGTGCCGACCTACGTGCTTATCCCCGCGTTTATCCTGAACGAGCTTACGGTCGCCTTTAAGATAGGGATACTGCTCTTTATCCCCTTCATCGTGATTGACATGGTGGTGGCAAGCGCCCTCATGTCTATGGGCATGATCATGCTGCCTCCGGTGATGATTTCCATGCCCTTCAAGCTCATCCTTTTTATTCTGGTGGACGGCTGGGGGCTTTTGACGGACCAGATAGTACGATCGTTTTTTTAAGTGAGGAGTTAGGAGGGAGGAGGGAGAAGTGGAAGATTTTTGTTCGAAGGGTACGGGTTTTGAAAGAGAGCGGCGTGTGAGGCGTGGGCGGCGAAACCGAATCGGACAACTTCTCCCTTCTCCCTTCTAACTTAACAAGTGAGGAGTGAGATGAGTATCGGGGATGTAACGAGCCTTCTGCGGGAAGGCATATTGGAAGTGCTTCTCTTGGCCGCGCCTCTTTTAATTTCCGCGCTGGTGGTGGGGTTAGTGGTGGCGATTTTTCAGGCCACTACGTCAATACAGGAGCAGACGCTGACCTTTGTGCCTAAGGTTGTCGCCATACTCCTCGTGCTGGGGTTTCTGGGCGGCTGGATGTTCTCTTCCCTGGGGGACTATACGGTGCGGCTCTTCCAGATGATACCGGCGATGGCCCGGTAGCGCGTTTCGGAGGTTGATGGTGGAAAGCGGCATTATTAACGAACTGCTCGGCGCGGCCCCGGTGTTCCTGCTCATCGCGGTGCGGGCGCTTGCCATGATCGAGACGGCGCCCCTGCTCTCATCCGAAGCGATTCCGCAAGTGGCGAAAATTTCTCTGGCGGGCTTTGCCGCCTACGCCGCCTTCCCGTCGGCTCTTACCGCAGGCTGGGACGCGAGCTACTTCGGCCTGGTCTTTGTGTTTCTCATCATCGGGGAGGCGGTCATCGGCATCATCCTGGGGTTTTATCTGACCATCATTTTCTCCGCGTTCTCGACCGCCGGGCAGTTCTTTTCCTTGCAGATGGGCTTCGGCGCGTCCGAAACCTTCGACCCATTGTCGCAGATAGAGAACCCGCTCATGGGCCAGTACCTGAACCTTGTGGCGATGCTCGTGTTTCTGGTGTCAGGCGGTTTTCAGGAACTCTTCCTCGGCGGCTTTTGGCGTTCCATAGAGAGCATCAACATTCTGAACCTTGTCGCGGGGCGGGAGCCTGCGGTAAAGATGCTGCTTGCGGGCCTTTCCCAGCTTTTCCTTGACGCCATCATTATCAGTATGCCGATACTGGGGACGCTCTTTCTCACCTCGCTTACCACCGGCCTTATTTCGAAAGCCGCCCCCCAGATCAACATACTCTCCGAGGGCTTCCCCATTTCGAT
>JAIRLK010000417.1 GCA_031259515.1 Treponema sp.
ATCAGCTTAACCGTATACGCGAAACCCGCGAAATTTATCCCCGGCCTTAAGGGGCGCATATTGTCGTTCATGGTTCCCATGTTAACCAGCCCCAGGGCATCCATGCCGTCCCCAAGATCCGCGAGCCTGCACTTCCGAATCAACTTGATAAGTTCCTTGTCATCCATCTTTTCATCCTCTTGATATAGAATTTCTGCTGTCAGCTCATGTTGTCCTGACGCATTAAGAACCGCAGTAAACCGGTGATGCCGATTGCCAAAATAAATATGATGACGCCGATAACGCTTCCGTAGCCCAGTTTGAAATACGAAAAGGCGTTAACAAAAAGGTGCAGGGGAAGTACCTCGGTCGCGTGATTGGGACCGCCCATAGTCATAACCCATATCAGATCAAAACTCCGCAGGGAGCCTACTATTTGCAGAATGATCACCGTTTTTAATATTGGCAGGGAAAGGGGGATTATCATGCGGGTATGCATCTTTATGCCGCTTACCCCGTCCAGGGAAGCGCTTTCCAGAACTTCCTCATTGAGGCCCATGAAGCCTGAGTTAAAAAGGACGATCTGTATCCCCACCTGGTTCCATACCTGGGCGATGATGATGGCGGTCAGGGCCAGGCCGGGAACCGCCAGGGGCGAGATGTAATACTCCCCCAGACCGACGGCGGTCATCAGGGGCTTTAAAATGCCGATGGAAGGACTGAATATATAACCCCAGACAAAACCCACCGCTACTGACGTGAGCACATTGGGCATGAAAAAAATCGTCTTGAAAAACCGGTGCCCCGAAAGCTGCAAATAAACCAGATACCCCAGAACATAACCCAGGCCCACCTGCAAAACCGTAGTGGCCAGCATGAAGATCAGCGAATTCCTCAGGGACTTCCAAAAAAGGGCGGACTCAAAAACTTCGACATAATTTGAGAACCCCCCAAACACTTTCTGCGTCAGGGTGGGCCATTTATAAAAACTCAAAATTATTCCTTGGCCCAGCGGGTAGAGCAGCAAAACCAAATAATAGATGAGCCCCGGAAAAACCAGCAGGGCCAAAACGCCGATATCCTGTTTTTTTACCAACATCGGATTATCTTCCTCCTCTTTCCCTTATCCTTTGAGGGCGCCGGCGGTTATGCCCTTCTGAATTTTTTCCTGGGCAAAAACATAGAAAATAATATTGGGAACTATGGCGATAAGAATTCCGGCGCAGAGCTGGGTGTACTCGGCGGAATATTCGCTTATAAAACCCATAAGCCCTATGGGGAGGGTCTTTTGCATTTGCCTGCTTAAGAGCAGCATGGCTACCATCAGTTCGTTCCAGGCATTAAGAACCGCCAGGATAGAAACAGTCGCTATGGTGTCCCTGGAAAGGGGAACCGCGATATTCCAAAAGATACGGAATATCGAGCATCCGTCGATATGGGCACATTCCTCAAGCTCCTTTGGAATGGTGCTCATAAAACCTTCCAGGATAAAAACGGATATGGGTATTCTGAAGGCCCCGTAGATCAGGGCAAGGGCGGACAGATTGTTCATCATCTTCAGGTTATTTGCCAGAATATAAAGGGGAATAATGGCCGAGTTAATCGGGATCATCATCCCCGCGATTACCACAAAATAGAGAATACGTTTGAAACGGAACTGAAACCTGGAAAGCACAAAGGCCAGGGGTACGCAGGCCGCGTTGGTGAAAACTACCGTAAGGGCGGATACGATTATGCTGTTGACCATAAAGTATCCCATTTTTGACCGGGACCATGCTTTTACAAAATTTGAAAATTGAGGAACTTTGGGAATTCCCCAGGTATTAAAGGTAAGCTCCTGCTGGGTTTTGAGGGCCGCGAAAGTCAGCCACAGCAGGGGATAGAGCACAATGATCGTGTTGATAAAGAGAAAAATATAACACAGCGTTTTGGAGCCTTTAGCCATTACCTGGCCGCTTTTGCCGCCGGGAATATGAAATCCGAATTTCGCTCTTGGTGTCGCCGTCATGGTGTCCTCTCGTCTCGCAAGAGGGCGGGGAAATTCCCCGCCCTGTGAATTATTTCCTGCTGGCCAAATAGTCTTTCGCCGCTTTGTTGACTTCCGCTACCGCCTGGGCAACGGTGAATTCCCCGGAAATAATGCCGGGCATGGCGGTCTGCTTAATCGCCAGATCTACGCTGGGTACCGCATAGGAATCCATGGAATACATATAGACAGGAGCCTTGATATAGGCATCGACGCACTGGTTGAATATCTTCATGGTCTTGCTCCGGTCATATTCACACACCCCCGCAAACACCCGTGAACCGGTTTCCATGAGTTTTGCGTTGTATTGGGGAGCGCAGTAGGCTTTGGCAAAACGGATCACCGCGTCCTTTTGGCGCTCGTTAAGCCCCACCGGGATCATGAGGCCCCAAATGTTTCCGCCGATATTGATGGAAGGGTCCCCGTCGGGGCAGTCGGTAAAGGCCGGAAAATCGATCCGTTCCAGCTTGTTGATAAATTCCTTGCCTCCGGCGGTTTCAAAGTTGGCGCCCTTCCAGGCTCCCTCAAAGTACATTGCCGCCTCGCCCCTGGCAAAAGCCTGATCCGCTTCGGTAGCGCTCATGCCCAGCACGCCCCTGGGGTAGAGTCCCGCGTCTACCAGTTCCTTGAACTTGGTCATGGCGGTTGCAAAGCCGTATTCAGGATTGTCCCACTGATCCATGGCGTTTCCTTCGGTGAGGGCATCGGTCTTCGCCTTGCCGGCGGTCCGGGCCATCAACGCCGAAGCCAGCCACGCGAACCGTATATCCTTCCCGCCGTTAACCATCAGGGCAATGCCCGCGGCCTTTGCCTTTTTGGTTAAATCCAGAAGATCGTTATAGGTTTTGGGGGGCTGCCAGCCGTATTTTTGGAAGATCTCAGTGTTGTAATAGAGCCCGTCAATACTGGCTTCCGTGGGCATCATCATGATGCGTCCGTCTGTATAAGCCATGGCATCAATGTTCTTCTTTAAGAACCACTGGCTGAATTCAGGATTCGCCTGAATGATGGGCCGCCAGTCTTCGATTTTATTATCCCGCATAAACTCCTTGGCATAGCTGGTGATACAGGAGCTAATCTCCGGGGGATTACCTGCGGCCATTTCCACGGTTATCTTGGTCCGCAGATCCGCCGAAGGGAGAAGATCCGCCTGTACCCTGACGTCGGGGTTGTCCTTGTTGAACTTATCCACCATTGCGGTGAAAAGCTCATGGATAGGCCCGCCCACGGTCTCGGCTCCCATGTAGCGGATTTCCAGAACTTTACCGCCGCCATCGGCCTGGGCGCCGCCGCCCGCAAACACCGGTACGCCGGAACCCAGGAGCAGCATCACTGCGATCAACAAGACGGCCGCTTTTTTGGTTTTTTTCATTACCTTACCTCCAATAAACAAATTAATAACCTCCGGAACCCGGAAGTGAATTACCCAGCCAAAACTAATTTAATTCCCACATCGTCCTCCCGTGGCGGCGCGGGAACCGCTGCCCTGCCCGTCCCGTCGGTAACAAGAATTTCATTCCCGCCGTTTTTATCTTTATCGATCCATTGTCCCGTCTCGGGATCAAACCAGAAAAGCCTGAAAGAAGTGTCCGGCGGAAAGCCCCGCAACGTTACGGACGGACAGTCTTTCTCGAGATAGATAAGCGCGTAATCCCTCTCCGCCGTGGCGGCGCAGTAAGCCCATCCCCGGTAACCCATCGGGTCGCCGGCCTTGTTCGGCGTAACCAGTTCGCCGGAGGGACCCAGGTCCATGCAGCGATCCCCTTCGGATACAATAAATTTTTTCACCAGCGGCGCTTCCTGCCCCGATTTCAACACAAGGGCATCGGCCATTTTCCGCGGCGCCGCGGCTTCGATGTCGGCGCCCCAGATTCCTTGGGCGCCGTATATAAAGCCCCCCAGGGCGCCGGAGAGGACGCTACCGTAAAGCCCCGCCCGGCAGTTGAGTTCCGCGTCCCGTGAATCCGCGGGGGGCTTTTCGCCGGGGAAGCCCGGATAATAAGGCTCCCCCGCAACGGCCGGCCGGGGCGGCTGGCTGTGATAAATTTCCGTTAAGTACCAGTGGTGATCATGCTCCCTCCAGTTGCCGGTTTGATGGAAGGTCAGCCAGGGCGCTTCGCCGGGACCGCCGAAATTCACCAGGGTAGAAGGAGAAGCGTTGGTTCCCAGCAGGGTGCCAAAAGGCGGCGGCCCGTACTTTTTGAGCCACTCATTGATGGGCTCGTTATACTCCCTGGAAGGGATTGAAGCGGCGGGCCAGTCAAAATGAATCGGGGAAAGAAGCGTAAAATGGGCCTGATAGCGGGTAAACACATACTGGATGCAGCGGATATAGGTGTCAGGCCATCCGCCGTATTTTTTCCACACCGTGGAAATATCCCTTCTGATGACTTCGATAAAACTTAAAATACCGTTGTTGTGAAGATAATCAACCTTTTTGTCCATGTGTTTGAAATAATCAGGATTGACCCGTGTAAAATCGGGTACTACCTGTT
>JAIRLK010000033.1 GCA_031259515.1 Treponema sp.
CTCGCCCTGGGGTACGTCATCAGGATCGTACTCCACAAAACAGGCCGCCAGCGCAAGGCTTACCGCCGCAATTACGGCCGTCATAATCAATATTTTCTTAGTCATCGCGGTATTCTCCCCAGTAAAGAGCATTAAATTTTGATGTTTTGTAGTTTACCATGCTTTTTTTCATAATACAAGTCTCTTCAACAACAGATCAGCAGTTCTCAGTTTGCCGCTAAATGTGGAAAAATGGCCCTAAATTGAGGGCTAAAATCCATATAGAGCGTTAAACTGAGAATTACTGACAACAGCTTCAAAAAAATTAACCGCCGGTCCTTTCCGTACAGCCTGTGGGTATTCTGAATTTGGAATTCCTGGCAAACAAACCTCCGGGTGGACGGACCGGGATAATTACGGTAGAATCGTCGAAATAAGGCGGGCGTTGGGTTTGTAAAATATGTTGAAGCACTGTTTTTTTTTGTTTTGCGCCGTCCTTGGCTTGGCCGGAACCACTTTGGCGGGATGCCGGAAGGGGCCGCCTTCCCAGGCGGAGTTTGCCCTGGGTACCCTTTGTACCGTTAGTCTCTACGATCAGGGGAAGCCGGAGGTTTACCGGGAGCTGTTCAGCCGGTTCCGGGAGATAGAGAGCCGCATGAGTGTTACCCTGCCGGACTCGGAACTGAACCGGATCAACGCCCACGCCGGGATAGAGCCGGTGCAGGTCCAGTCCGACGTGTTTGAAGTGCTGGAATTGGCGGCCCGTTACGCGGAGCTTTCCGACGGGGCCTTTGACCCGACGATTGGGCCCCTGGTTTCCCTCTGGAACATCAGTGGGGACGAACCCCGCCTTCCGTCTCAAGAGGAGATTGACGCCCTGCTTCCTCTGGTCTCCTGGCGGGACCTTGAGCTTGACCGGGAAGGGCGTACTGTTTTCCTTAAACGACCCGGTATGGCCCTGGACCTGGGGGCCATAGCCAAGGGATACGCCGCAGATGAGGCGGCGGGGATACTCCGGAAAAACCGGATTAAACGGGCGATTATCGACCTGGGGGGGAATATCCTGGCTTATGGCGAAAAACAGGACCGGAGACCCTGGAGGATAGGGATACAGAACCCCCTGGACAGCCGGGGCTCGTATATCGGGATCATGGAAGTCCGGGATCATACCGTGGTTACTTCCGGGGTATACGAGCGGTTTTTTGAAGAAGACGGGGTGCGCTACCACCACATCCTTTCGCCTGCCGACGGCTATCCGGCGCGGAGCGGCCTTTTATCGGTTTCCGTTGTTACCCGTCGTTCCGCCGACGCCGACGCCCTTTCCACTGCGGTATTTGTCCTGGGCTACGAGCGGGGCAAGGCCCTGGTTGAATCCTCGGAAGGGGTAGGGGCGGTTTTTATTTTCGAGGATAAAAGCATACGCCTCTGCGGAGGCGCTGATTTTGTTCTTACCGACGAAAACTATCGGATTGTTTCCAACTGAATAATTTTTTATAATAGACTTCTATGGCTTATCAAAACCTGCAAGATTTTATCGCCGCCTTGGAAAAGGCGGGGGAACTGAGGCGGATCGCCGTTCCGGTAGACCCGTATCTGGAGATTTCCGCCATTGCCGGGCGGATAATGGGGGAGGAGGGGCCCGCCCTCCTTTTTGAACGGGTCAGGGGTTCCGCCTATCCCCTGGCGATTAACCTGATGGGTAGCGAGCGGCGTATGGCTATGGCCCTTTCCGCCGAAAGCCTGGATGCCAAGGCCCGGGAGATCGGGGAGCTTATCGCCTGGGCCTGGTCGGTAGCCCGGGACTTTAATCCCTTCGCGGCCATTCCCCAGGCCCTTCCTAGGCTGCCCGCCGCCCTGAGCCTTATCCCCCGGAAAAGATCCCGTCCCCTGTGCCAGGAAGTGATCGACGACCAGGCGGGCTTCGACAGCCTCCCGGTTATTACCTGCTGGCCCGAGGACGGGGGGCCCTTCCTCACCCTTCCCCTGGTTTGTACCGAAGACCCGGAAACCGGCGGGCGGAACATGGGTATGTACCGTATGCAGGTTTACGACAACCGCACGGCGGGAATGCACTGGCATCTCCACAAGGACGGGGCCCATTTTTTTCAGAAATACCGGGACCGGGGGGAGCGTATGCCTGTGGCGGTTGCCCTGGGCTGCGATCCGGCGGTGATATACGCCGCCACCGCCCCCCTTCCCGAAGGGGTGTGGGAGATCCTCTTCGCGGGCTTCCTTCGCGGCAAGGGCGCCGGGGTCTGTAAGGCTACCCTAAGCGGGCTGCTGGTTCCCGCCGATGCGGAGTTCATACTTGAAGGCTATGTTGATCCGGCGGAAAGCCGCATGGAAGGGCCGTTTGGGGATCATACGGGGTTTTATTCCCTCCCCGACGAGTATCCGGTGTTTCATCTTCAGCGCCTTACCCGGCGGAAGAACCCCGTCTACCCCGCCACCATCGTGGGGATTCCCCCCAAGGAGGACTGCTGGATGGCCAAGGCTACGGAACGCCTCTTCCTGCCCTTCCTCAAACAGCTTTGCCCCGAAATCGCGGACCTGGCCATGCCTTTTGAGGGGGTTTTTCATAACTGCGTCATTGTGTCGGTGCGGAAGCGGTTCCCCGGCCATGCCCGGAAGGTGATGAATTTCCTTTGGGGCATGGGACAGATGATGTATACCAAGTGCATTATCGCCGTAGACGAAGAGGTGAACCCCCATAACAGTTCCGAAGTGGCGTGGCGGGCCTTTAACAACGTGGATGGTAAACGGGATATTGTGTTCAGCGAAGGCCCCCTGGACGCTTTGGATCATTCGTCCCCCCTTCCCCGGTACGGAACCAGGATCGGCATTGACGCGACCCGCAAGGGGCCTGACGAGGGGCATACCCGGCCCTGGCCCAAACCTCTGACCATGGGCCAGGCGGTGGAGGAACTGGTAAGCCGGCGGTGGAAGGAATATGGCTTTTAAGGGCGTGGAAACCTTTCATCGTATAGGCGGAAAGCTTTGGCTTATAGGAGAAGCCGTAATTTTCCGGCATACCCTTTTCTCCTTTCCCTTCGCGGTAACGGCGATTCTTCTTGAAACCGGGGGACATCCGCCCCTCAAGAAGGTCGTCCTCATACTGCTGGCCGCCGCCGCCGGACGGAACGCCGCCAATGCCTTGAACCGAGTAATAGACGCGGAGGTGGACGAAAAGAATCCCCGTACCGCGAACCGCCACCTGCCCCGGGGCCTGCTTTCCAAAAAAGCCCTGCTCCTCTTCAGCCTTTTCATGATCGTCATCCTCGGTATCGCGGCGGCGCTGCTCAATCCCCTCTGCGTGATCCTCCTGCCCCTGGCGGGCTTCCTCATCGGGGGCTATTCTTTCAGCAAGCGGTTTACCTGGCTTTGCCATTATTGGCTGGGCATTGCCTGTTCCATAGCGGTCATGGGGTCCTTCATCGGCCTTACGGGGCGGTTTGCCCTGCGGTACTTTGTGCTGTCCGCGGCTCACGCCCTTTGGGTGGCTGGTTTCGACATCATTTACGCCCTCCAGGATATAGCCTTTGACCGCCGGGAAGGGATCTATTCCATTCCCGCCCGTTTCGGTCCCCGGGGAGCGCGGCTCATCGCGCTTCTTTCCCACCTGGGCGCCCTGGGGGCCCTTTTTCTGGTTCCCCGGTTCTGGCCCCTTTCACCCTGGTACTTTGCAGGATCGGGGATAGCCGGGGCCCTGCTTGCCGCAGAACACCGCATCGCGTTGGGCGGCGGCGAAAAGCATATCCGTATCGCCAGTTATTCGATAAATGAAATCGTCCCCCTTATCGTTCTTGCCGGAACCGTCCTGGGGGTTTATCTTTGATTTTATACAGCGGGTACCGGATGAGAGCCGGGAGATGCAACGTTCCGTATAGTTCAACGGCTATTCAAACAATGATAAATCAAAATCCCTGTTACGCGGGTTAAAAAGAGTTCCCTGCGTAACAGGAGTAACCCCTCCGGGTTAAAAACTTACTGCGGATATGCTCCGTACTATATAAGAAACCTTCCCCTCATTGATCGAAAAGTCGAATTTTTCACCGCTCTTTTTGTTCAGCATGGCGAGGCCCAAAGGCGATTGATAGCTAATAACCTGGTTTTCCGGGTCCGATTCCCAAGGTCCCAAAATGGTATAGGCCTCTTCTTTTCCTGACACGGTGTTTTCCAGAACCACCCTGGTCCCAAAGGAAACCCGGCTGGTGTTGACTGCGGCGGGATCAAAAAGCTGCGCCCGTTCAATCTCGTCCTTGAGTTTAGCTACCTGGGAATTGAGGAGTTCCTGCTTTTCTTTTGCCGCCTTGTATTCCGCGTTCTCCCGTAAGTCGCCCAGGGACAGGGCAAAAGCGATCTCTTTGGAGTTCGCCGGAACCTCCACATCCATGATACGGGCAAGTTGCCGCTGTTTTTCTTCGTACATCTTCCTGGTAACCATGAGCCCCCGGGTGATGACCATCTTTTCCGTGTCGCCGAAGAACTTAAAGTCCGGATGATTGTCCAGAATGCGGCTGCGGAGTTTCAGTTTATCCGCCGGGTCAAGGTCCTTGACATCTTCAATAAACGTGAAGATGCGCAGGATAGTATCCGTGTCGGCGGTATTGATGCAGGCGTCCAGAACCCCATCCTTAAAGAGGATGGTATAGACCTGCCGGTTGATCTTCCGGTTTTCAGTGGTATCCCGGTGGTTTTCAATCTCCCGGAAGGTAATATCCAGAATATGAATCAGGGTGATAAGCTGCTTTTCAAAGGGAAGGGCGGTCTTTTCAAACCAGCTTTCCTTGGTTAGGTTCTTGTAGATCCATACCACCGCCCCCCGGTACTCCCGAAAGTTTTCAAAACAATGCTGAACCATGGCGGCCAGCTTATCTTCGTAGCCTTCCTTTTCGAGATTAGCGATGATGGAATGATTCAAGGCGTAGGGAAAGAGCTTGATGTAGATGTCGGGCCAGGAAGGCTCAAAGAGTTTGATATGATGAAGGAAGTCTTCCCGCAACTTCGCGTCCTTCATGTTCATGAAGACAGACGGAACATCCTCAATCTCCTCAAAAATTTGCGGGAAATTGAGCTGCAAGCCCGCGCCCAAATGGGGGTAATGACCCGCCAGGTCCTTGACCAAAAGATAGGAAGCCACCACTTGCTCGGAGGCCTGGTTCCTGGACCGGAGGAAGGCGGTAAAATACGCGAACATCTCGGCAAAAAATTCCGAATCCAGGTCCGCGTCTTTCTGGGAAACATAGCTCCTAAGGGTCTGAACCCGGTCAAAAAAGTAGCGCTGGGCCTTGAATTCGTTGAAGAGCTTTTCTTCCCGGCTGATGGGCCGTTCCCTGACCGTGTAAAGGTCTATGTTATTGGGACTGACGCCTATTAAAGAATCGGTCTTGAGTACCTCCCGGGCTTTCGTGCTCCAGGCGGTCCATTCGCCCGCGGACAAGACGGAAGGAACGAGTTCCGCCTTGATATGCTTGAGATCACAGGAATTGCCGAAGCTCTTAATCACCGTTTTAAGGGCCCACTCAGGCTCGTTTTTTACCCGGTCATGGAGGGCTTCCTTCTTTTGGGTGGCTTTAAGGACCCAGATGTGGGCCTTGGACAGCGTTTGCAAGGCGTTTACCGCCATCTTGAGGGACATGGCGTGGCCCCGTTTTTTCGAGAAATCTATGACGATCTCGTCCCCCTTGACGCTGGAGATACGGCCAACCCCCCAGGTCCGGTGGTAGACGAAATTTCCCTTGTCAAAGGCTATATGCTTTTCAAAGTCCTGGATGGCCTCGTGGACATTCCGGGGACCCGCAGCAAGGCTGGAAATCCTGATGTACTCGTCAAGCTGACTGTGGCCGGCGTACTTTTCCCTAAAGCACTCGGTGATTTTTTTCCGGACCTGGCTGTCCCGCTCGTTGTAATTCAGGATGATTTTGAGGATGCTGATGGCGGTGTCAAGGTCCCCCCGGTTCTTGCAGGAGGCGTATACGTCTTCCAGGAGAATCTCCGCCTTGTCCTCACTGATGTTTTTAGCGATCTTCTTTTCGACATGGAGGAAGAAATCAATGTCTTCCGGGCAGTATTCCAGCAGCCTGGTCCAAATTTCCCGTACATTGGTGAAAAGTTGCTTGTTGATGTACCGGTGGAGGGCTTTCTTGTAATAGTCTACCGCCGTCTCTATGTCAGGGACCTTCTCGTAGTGTTCCGCCAGGGACTTGGCCAGATCCGCTTCTTCATAGTCCACCTTAACCAGCCGTTCCCATATTCCAAAGAGGGCTTCTTCCTCGTTGTCGTTTTTATAGCACGCCGCCAGGGTCCTGAGGGCGAATTTGGCTTCACCGTAATCCAGGATGCGTTCGCAGAGGTACCTGACTATGGCCCATTTGTGGTTATCCACGAAAATACTGACCAGGTTGATCAGGGCGGAATCGTCGATCAACTGCCGGGAAAGGGCTATCATTCCAGAAAGATACAAGGCGATGATGCTGTTCTTGGTATGCCCCAGATGTTCATCACATACCTTTTTAAGTTCATCATAACTCCGTTCTTCCCTGGCTTCTTTTAAAAGGAGATCCATCTCCTTAAATTGATTGGTCGAATAATTGCTGAGGGTAGCTCTGGTCCATTTTTCCTCGTTTAGCATTTCCTGTACATTTTTAAGGAGAGCCTCTGCCATTTCTCATAACTCCTTGCCCTGCGGGCAGCTGAACCTCAAAATATTGAGGGGTGTTTCAAAATTTGACCTTTTGGAACAGCCTCATCTGATATACTGCCGGTATATCGCCGGATCAATGATCTTTATCTTTAACATAGTTTCTTCAATTAAAGCGGGATCCTCCCGGGTATTCTCGTACTGGTCGATTAACCAGAAATACCGGTTGATAAGCCGGGGTATCAGGAGGGCCAGATTATCCGGACGGCTGCGGACTTCGTTCTCCAGGGTGAAGATGGACTGCTTCAACCGCCCGGTTTCTACCGGTTTAAGTTCCCGCCGGACCGAAAAAACCCCGTAAAGACATCCGTAAATGGGTATCCATTCTAAAAGTTCCGGGCCTGTCTTCCCCAGCCCCATGACCCGGTCCCGGAGCCTGATGATAAGCTCCGACTCCATAGACCTCAGATCCACGCCCTGGGGATCCACGAAAAACGCTTCCCTGAAAAGGACTTTGGCTACACGGGTCTCTTCCAGAAGGGCATTGACATCCGCCAGTTCCGAAAGGGTCTCCCCATCGTCCCGCTTAAAATGGGCCGCCTGCTCCAGGTATTTTATCGCCAAATCGTAATTGCCAACCCCCTTGTAACAGCGGCCAACCTGTAATAACAAGCCCGGATCATGCCGATTAATCCCGTCCCCCAGGACATCCTCGAAAAACCGGAGGGCCGTAGAAAAAACAAAACGCCGTATGGCGTACATGCAGGGATCATAATCCCCGTTTTCGTCCCTGATACGGTCCAGAAAACAGTAAAAGGATTTCCATTGAGAAAGGATGAACCCTCCTTTATCGTAGGTATCCCGAAAATCTTCCAGTTTTTTCATCCGTTCAACCCACCAGGTAACGCATTTCAGCGCATAGACCACTTCAGGATGCTCATAGTCTATCTTAAGCGCTTCCTCCAGATCCCGTTGCGCCGAAACCGCGTCAGAGGCTTTCAGATTGTCATAGGCTTGCTGGATGAGCCTTGTTATTGGTATCCCTACATTCATGACTTGACAGTTCTTCACAACCCGGCACGATTTTCTAAAGAATACATCGTAACTATTCAGCCGCAGCGTGATTTCAGAACTTTTCTTGTTCTCCAATGCTTTAACAACGTGGGCTGCCGCCCCCTTTCGCTCCCAATCGGCTCATTGGGGACTAAAGTCCCCGGCTAAAAGCCCCTTCATTCCGCCGATTGCGGCAACGAAGCTGCCGGCGCTTTCCCCCGCAGGCGACTGAATAGTTACAATATATCCTTTGTATTATACTTTTTTTACGGTTCTTTACAAGGGGGACACCTTAGGGTTATGATCAGGATATGAAGAGTCCTTTGATTGCCCCTTCGGTACTGGCGGCGGATTTCTCCCGTCTGGCGGAAGCGGTTGCCCAAATAGATGAAGCCGGCGCGGATTGGGTTCATTTGGACGTGATGGATGGCAAATTTGTCCCGCCCCTGACCTTTGGTCCCAAAATGGCGGCGGATCTCCGGCCCCATTGTTCCTCCGTCTTTGATGTCCACCTGATGGTTTTCCATCCGGAAAACCTTATCGAAGATTTTGCCCGGGCCGGGGCGGACTATATCACGTTTCATACGGAGGCCGTGATTCATTCTCACCGGCTCCTTGGGGCTATTCAGGATCTAGGGAAGAAGGCGGGGATCAGCATCGTGCCTTCTACGCCGGTAAGCGCCATAGAACCCCTGCTTCCCTATACGGACCTGGTTCTGGTGATGACCGTCAACCCCGGTTACGGCGGTCAGTCCTTAATACCGGACTGCCTGGAGAAGGTCAGGACCCTGGCCGCCCTTCGTTCCCGGGGCATAGGGGAGTACCTCATTTCCATTGACGGCGGCGTCAGCCGGCTTACCGCATCTCTCATCCGGGAAGCGGGGGTAGACGTCATGGTTACCGGTTCGGCCTTTTTTGACGACCCCGATAAAGCGGGTTTGGTACGGGAACTAAAAGGTGAATAGAGAGCCTGTCCCAAAACTGAAGTTTTGGGAAAACCTCTCTAATTTGATGAAAAAAGGATAATCTTTGGATATTTTTTGCCGATATATGCCGATATGAAGGAAGATGCCGATGAATCCTAGTTTCTGTAAAAAAGTTTGTTTTTCCCTGTTTTCCCTGTGGATGGTCTTAGCGCCGGCCACCGCTCAAACTCAGACGCAGAACCAGGCGTCAAGGCTCCAGAACGGAATCAATCTCTACGGAAGGGGGCTCTGGCCCGAGGCGGTTATTGAACTCCGCAGGTATCAGGCGGAAGCCCCCGACGCGGTCCAGCGGGCGGAAGCCCTGTATTGGATCGCCCTGTCGGAAATGGGGGCGGGGGAGTACGAGGCTGCGGTCAAGGACATGGATGAGCTTGACCGCATCTCCCGGGGAGACCCCCGGTATGTGGAAATCCCCTACCACCGGGGCAGGGCCTACTATTACCTGGGCCGGTATGACGAAGCCCTGGTGATCCTCAAGGCGTACACCGACAGCCTGACCTTTGAGACCACAGAGGACGAAGCCCGGATGCCCGCCGCCTTATACTGGATGGGTGAGTGCCTTTATTCCCTGGGGCAGCTTGACGCGGCTCAGAATATCTTTACGGCCATTATGAACGAGTATCCCTACAGCGTCAAATACGAAGCGGCGTCCTATCGGGTGGCCCTGGTAAGCCAGAAGAAGATTGAGGCGGAACTGCTTTCTATCCTCAAATGGACCCACGAGGAATCCCTTAAAACCGTGGAAGAATACCAGCGCCGGGAACGATCCTACGACCAGGCTATCATCGCCTATCAAAAACGCATCGCCGATATGCTGAAAGAAAACCACCTTTCGGACCTGGAAAACGCCAACGCGGACTACCGGCGGCGGCTTGAGGAAGCCGAGGCGCGGATCGTCTTGCTGGAGACCCGTCTCAGGGAAGCCAACATGCCGGTTTCCGCCGAAACGGGAAATCCTCTAGGGCCTTCCGGCGGAACGGTTTCGCGGCCTTCCGGGGGAATGGTTTCGCGTTCAGAAACGTCTCCGGGCGCCGGGATCTCCCGTGTTTATTCCCTGAAGACTTCAGCTCAGGACATGGTAAACGAACTCCTTACCACCGGGGCCGGCGTGCCGGTTGGACGGAGTTCTAAGGCCGGAGAGGGTAGGTAATGAAACGGCGCTTACCGGCCCTGCGGAGGGGGTTCGGATCGCCTTTGATTCCGCTATGCCTGTTTATTCTGTTCCTCACCCTGGGGGGGGCCGCCGTATCTGCGGCTGAATTTCTCAACGGTAGAATCAAGCTGGTGTTGCATGAAGATACCGGGCGTTTCTCCCTCTATTACTTGATAGACATGCCCCAGCAGCGGGATATTCACCTGTGGCGATATGAACCTTTTTTTGTGGATAGCGATCCCCGGACCAGTTTCCTTACCGTCATGGTCAACGACCGAACCTACCGGTTGGGAGAATCCACGTCATTCAGGATGAGGATACGCCCAAGCCCCGTTAATCCGGCGATCCTTTTTGAATCGTCCTTTTTATTGGTAACCCAGGAATTCACCTTCATCAAAACCGTTGACGCACCGATATCCAACGGCGTCCGTATGACTATCAGGCTGGAAAACCGGGGAACCGATCAGGTTTCCGCAGGGGCCCGCTTCCTTCTGGACACCAATCTGGGAGAGGGCAGTCCTGGGGATCCTTTCAATATCGGTGAGCAGCCTGTTTCGGCGGAATTTATGATTGATTCACAGAAGGACGAACCCTGCTGGATTTCCCGGACCACCCGCTACGGACTCATGGGGAGCGTTTCAACCGGGGAAGGTTCAAAGCCGGACCAGATTCATTTTGCCAACTGGAGGCGTCTGAACGAAGTCCCCTGGAAACTCGGGTTTATTCCGGGCAGAAACTTCAATTATTTGCCCTATTCGATCAATGATTCGGCGGTCGCCTATACTTTCGATCCCCAGCCTTTGGCCGCCGGTGAGTCCCGTGATTACGTGATCCTCCTGGCCATGGCGGATGAGCGGGGTTTTTTCCAAACGGAAGACGCTCCGGCAGAGACGCCGCCCATGAACGATTCCCGGGAAGAAGACCTGATTACCTTACGGGATTTTATCGCCCGGCTTGATAATCACCTTGCGGGGAGACTGTTCCTTTCGGACGAAGAACTCGCGGAAATTGAAGCCGCCATTACCAGCTTAAAATCCCGATACCTCTTGTGGTAGGTAATGGCGGCGGGGCAGTTCGCAGCGCGGGCGCAGGGGCCGGACTTAGGGAGCAAGTCCGCGGCTTCCCTCTCCTTAACGTGAAGAGGCGGGTTATAAAGGTGAGTTGTAAACAAGCGGGGTGTAGAGAGGCAGGAGTTAAAATTGAAGTAAGTTGTAAAGTATGGTAGTCTTGAACCGATGAAACTTGATCCTGTTTTAACCAAGGCGGTCCGTTTGCTGAAAGGGGGAAATTACGGGAAAACCATACAACTCCTGGAAGGCGAAGTATTACGATACCGGGATTCGTTTAATTATCATTATATTCTGGCATCCGCGTGCCTTAGGGCGGGGGACTTCGGCGGGGCCCTTACCTATTTTAAGCGGGCCAGGGAGATACGGATTCGGGATCCCCTGGCAATGACCGGGCTTGCGGCCCTGTTCCTGCGCCGGGGGGAAACCGACAGGGCGGTAGATTTTTACCTGGAAGTCCAGGACCTGGACCCTAATAATACGGTCGCCAAAAAAGCCCTTAAAGTGATTAAGAAAAACGGAGGTCCCGAAAAGATAGCGATCTGGGTGGATTCCGGCAAGCTGCCCCAGCTCTATCCCCCGGTCCCTAAGCTGTCCCTGACTTCAAACCGCCTCTTTCTTCCCCTGTGCGTCCTGTTTGTGGTTGGGGGGATTGCGGCCGTACTCTTCCGATTTAACCTGATAAAGCCCTTCAAACCGCGGGTCGAACGGGAGGGCTTTGCCGCCGCCGTCCTGGAACGGGAAGAACGGGACGCTCCGTTTCAAATAGACGGGAGTTACCGTTATATTCTTACCAGGGATCAGGTTCTGGATGCCTATGCCGAAGCCAGGAAGCTGTTTGCCGGTTACCGGGACGAGGAGGCCAAAGTTACCCTGAATCGTATCCTGGAATCCAACGCTCCTGAGGGGATAAAGAACAAGGCCCGGCTTCTTTTTTCCTACACCAAACCTCCTGGTTTCGACACGCTGTCGGAAAAGAACAGTTTTAAATACGCGGAGGTGATGCGGGATCCTCCCCTGTACCGGGACTGCTATGTAATCTGGAGGGGTATGGCCGCCAATCTGGAAATACTCCAAAACAGTACGGTCTTTACCTTTTTGGTGGGGTACGATACCCGGACCACGCTGGAAGGCCAGGTCCTGGTGGAGTTTGGTTCCGCTATACCGGTGAACCCGGAACTCCCCTTAAAGGTTCTTGCCCGCATCGTCCCGGTAGCTAATCCATCGGGCATAGATATACGCCTGGAGGGAACGGCGATCCAGCAATCCGGGTTACTCCAGCCGCCCGCGGTGGAAAACGCCGGGGAGAGTCCATGAAAGCGGTGATTCAGCGGGTAAAGAACGCCTCGGTAACGGTGGCGGACGAAGAAGGCGGGGCGGGGTTCTCTGTCCGTGTAAGCGGCCGTATAGACCAGGGCCTTCTGGTTTACCTGGGGGTTGCCCGGGGCGATACCGAAGAAGACGCCCGCCGCCTGGCGGAAAAAATCGCGGTTCTCCGGATTTTCGAGGACGGGGAGGGGAAGATGAATCTTTCTGTCCGGGACTCTGGGGACGGCGTCCTCGTGGTTTCCCAGTTCACCCTCCTGGCGGATGTCCGGAAAGGCAGGCGTCCGTATTACGGTAATGCAGCGGACGGCGAAACCGCGAAGGCCCTCTACGAATACTTCATGGAGCGGATCAGGAAAGCAGGGCTTATATGTGAAAGCGGGGTATTCCAGGCTCACATGGACGTGGCCTATGTCAACGACGGACCGGTAACGATACTGTTGGACTCGAAAGAGCTGTAATGACCTAGCCGTTGTGGAGGCCGAGCCGCCTACTGGCGGCGAAGCGTAAACAGGCCTGTTATGCGCAAGTTTTTCTTAACATTTTTTATAAAATATTATTGACAAGCTGAAGAAAAAAATATATACTGGTTAATACTGGAGGATTAAAATGGAGATTGATCTAAAGAAATTGGTTTATAGGAAAATAGATCACAATGACTTGGAATTATTCATAAAATTGCGTATGGATTTTTTAATGGAATTAAATAATGATATTAACGAAATGGACAAAGAAAAAATAAAAAATGCACTGGAAAATTATTTTATCAAT
>JAIRLK010000079.1 GCA_031259515.1 Treponema sp.
GGGCTGAGCAGGTCGAAGTCAAAGAGCCGCCCCGCGGGATGACGGGCTTCAATATCGCAGGTAATCCCTTTGATTTCCCGCAGGTCCAGGGGCGGGGCCTGCCCCGGCTCCCCCAGCACAAAAAGGGCGGTATACCCGACGGCTTCCATGGAGGACTCCTCCAGCCTCACGGGGATCCCCTCCGCTTCCAGGGTGATGGTGAGGGCCTCCATTGCTTCCCCAAAACAGCGGTCCCCCAGGGGAAACCGCTTGTACGGGCCGGGGATGTTGAGGCTCAAGGATATGAGGGGCGCCTTATGGCGCGCAAGGACTTCCCTTTGCCGGAGGACGCGCCGGTCCCGGAGGGCAAGAACCATTTCAAGGGAAACGGCTTCGCATCCCGCAAAGGCGCGGGCATCAGCGGCGCCCTTCATAGCGGGGGGCGCCGACCGGAGAGATAGCGGTAGGTTGCCGGGGGCACCAGGTCCCGTACCGCCTCCAGATCTCCTGCCTTGAGCAGGGCCCGCACCCGGCTTGCGCTGACGGGGCCGCCTCCGGCTTCCAGGCGGGGAATCTCGATCACCTTAATACCGTAGGAGGGCAGGAGCTTCCCCATTTGGAGGTTGTAGGCGGCGGTCAGGGGGCTGTAGGGTTCGCTGCCGACAAAGCGGCGGGTGATCCCCAGGGGCCGGGCAAAATGTTCCGCGAAGATCTTCAGGTCCAGGCTGCCGTTGGCCTCCCGGGCCGCGGCGGAATCCTTGAGAAAATAGCCGGGAAAGGTCGCCGCGGAAATAAGATAGGGCCCCGTGGGCTGCACCACCACCTGGGGGATATGGGCGGTCCCCCGGATCGCCAGATCCCGCCGCGCCTGGGCCGGAAATTCGCTTTTGTCTTCCGAGAGGATAAAGAGATGCAGCACGTCGCAGTCCTGGGCGGCGGTTTCTATCAGGTACAGATGCCCCCTGGTAAAGGGGTTGCAGTTTGCCACGATAGCGCCGATACGGTTTCCCGGAGGCCGGGGCAGCTGCGCGGCAAAGGCGCGGACGCCGTCTTTCCGGTTTTCCATCAAGAGGACTTCCCCGGTCTCTGAGACAGGGTAGAACCCCAGGTCCTGAAAGCGCTCCCGGTTTCCCGGCTTGGTAAACAGAAACAGGCGCCGCCTCCCCTGCCGCAGGGCTTCCTTGATGAGTTCCGTTACCACCGTGGCGGTGAGCCCTTCGTTCTGACGGGCAGGGGATACGGCGATACATTTGAGCACATTCCCGTCCAGGGAACCGGAAGCGGCAATGGCGTCCCCTTCACAGAGGCAGACCGAAAAGGTTATGGCGTCATCGTAACGAATCCCGCAGCCGCCGAGAAAGTCCTTGAGTTTTTCCAGCGCCGCCCCGCGAAAGGGGGCGGCATATACCAGATCCATCCCCGCTACTTGACCTGACGGATCAGATCGATGATGCTGCCGTCCCGGTAGGTGATGATCCCCACCACCTTATCGGTAAAACCCACCGGGTCCGGTTTTCCGACCATGACTTCGGTCTGCCGCCGCAGGTCTTCGATATGACGCAGGGGAATCCTGGTGTTCTTTATCTTTTCAATCAAATCGGGGCGGCATGGATTAACCGCCACGCCGTATTCGGTAACGATCACATCCACCGTCTTCCCCGGAGTTACCAGGGCGCCCACCCGCTCAACCAGGCAGGGAATCCGCCCCCGGGTGAGGGGGCAGACCACAATCGACACCGATGCGCCGTAGGCCGTGTCCTGATGGCCGCCGATGGCCCCCCGGATAACCCCGTCGGAGCCGGTCAGCACATTGACGTTAAAATTGACATCCGCTTCCAGGGCGGAAAGCACCACCACGTCGAGCTGGTTCACCGCCGCGCCGTCCCCCTGGGGGCTGGCGTAATAGGATGCGGATATCTGGTGGTGGAAGCGGTTGTTCTTGAGGGAATCCGCCGCTTTGAGGTCAAAGCCCTGTACGTCCAGCAGTTTTTTGATGAGCCCTTCCTCGTGAAGTTCCACAATGGAACCGGTAATACCCCCCAGGGCGAAACTCGCGGTGATGCCCTGGGCGAGCATCTTGTCCCGCAAGAACCGGGTAACCGCCAGGGATGCGCCGCCGGTGCCGGTCTGAAAGGAAAAGCCGTTTGCCAGGCGGCCGCTGGCTTCGATTACTTCGGCGGAGAGTTCCGCCATGATCAGTTCTTTGGGATTACTGGTAAAACGGGTCGCCCCGGACATGATACCCGCGGGGTCCCCGATTTCATCCACCTCCACAATATAGTCCACGTCGCTCTCAGGGATACCGAAGGGGACATTGGGGAAGGGCACGATATTATTGGTGATGATGACGGTTTTTTTTGCGTACTGCGCGTCCCCTTTGGCATAGCCCATGGAACCGCATTTTACCCCGCTGTCCTTATCCCGGGAATAGCCGTTGGCATTGCCGAAGGGATCGCATGAGGGGGCGCCGAGAAAGGCGATGTCAATAGGCAGTTCGCCGGTCTCAATCGCATAGGCCCGCCCGCCGTGGGAACGGAACACCACGGGAATATCCATTAAGCCGCCGGATATGGCGTCCGCCAGCCTGCCCCGGAGGCCGCTGGTCTCAATCCGGCGGATAACGCCGTTCTTGATGTGTTCGATCAGGGGTTCATGGCAGTCGGTCAGCGACGAAGCGGCTAACACGAGGTTCTTAAAGCCCATCTTCGCCAGGGTATCGATCACCATGTTTACGATATAATCGCCCCCCCGGAAATGATGGTGAAAGGAAACCGTCATGCCGTCTTTGAGCCCCGCCAGGCGGACCGCATCTTCCAGGGAAGGCACAATTTTGTTATGGGACTTTTCCCGCTGGGACAGGGTGCTCACGTCTTTTTGCAGCGCATCAACGTCAAAGATCCTTCCCAGCCCTTTTAGTTCTTTAAGGCCCGGAATGGCGCCGGTATTAAAGGCCTCTACACTCATATTGATTTCTCCTGTTCTCCTACCTCAATACCGGCGGCGCGGGCCAAATCCAGGAAACGCCGCGCCCGTTCAACCACCGGCTTATCGATCATTTTGCCGTTCAAGGAAATAACACCGGACCGGTTCTTCTCCGCTTCCTTGATTGCCTCAAGAACCGCCAGGGCTTTCTTAATATCCTTTTCTCCGGGGGTGAACACCTCGTGTATGATTTTGATTTGCCGGGGGTTGATGATGCTCTTGCCGTCAAAACCGAGCTGCCTGATGAGGACGGCCTCCCTTCGCAGGCCCTCTTCGTCATTCACGTCTGAAAATACCGTGTCAATCGCGTCAATCCCCGCGGCGCGGGCGGCGAGGAGTACCATGCTCCGTCCAAACAACAGTTCAATCCCTTCGGGGGAACGGGTTGTTTTGAGATCGGTAACGTAATCTTCCGCGCCGATGGCGATGCCGATAAGCCGCTTGCTTGCAAAGGCGATCTCTTTGGCGTTCAGCACCCCCGCGGCGCTCTCAACCGCCGCCATCATCCGCGTGGAACCTATCTCCGCGCCGATCTCTTTTTCAATCGCTTCAATCTGAGCCTCGCAGTCAATCAGGTCCTGGGCGCATTCGGTTTTCGGCAGCCGGATTACCGCCTTCCGGGTCCGCACAATCGCCTCCAGGTCATCCTTGCCGAGCCGGGTATGGGGGTCATTAATCCGGACCACCAATTCCTTTTGGGGGAACGAACAGGTTTGAAGCGCCTGAAATACCAGAAACCGTGCGGCGTCTTTTTCGTTGACCGAAACCGAATCTTCGAGATCAAACATAATGCAGTCCGCTTGGTAGATCCCCGCGTCCTGAATCATGCCGGGATTATTGCCCGGTACATATAACATCGTTCTGCGTAATTGTTTCATTTCAGCTATTCCATACATACACAGCGGGACGCGCCGCCCGGTATACCGCCGTCTTAAGCCGCGCTTCAATCGTACAATCCAGCGCGCCCCTATCGACCGCCGTAATCTTTGCCGCCGTTACCTGCAGCTCCGACAGGGTTTGGCGGATTACCCGGAGGATCTCCTTGCCGAACTGCTTTTCCACGATGCTCTTCAGTTCGATTTGAATCCCCTCGATTTGAATCCCCGCCGGTTGAATCCCCGCCGGCTCCACCGTAATCATAATATCGCTGGATTCCAAAGTACCGGCGATACTCGTCTGTATTATCTCCATAGGTTAACCTCGCTATGGCTTTGATACCCCCCCGCATAAAACGGGGGGGCCTGCCGTACCCTTTATGAGGCGGGCGCGGCATAATAGTTAATCAGGCAGCCATCCGCCAGGATCCGGCGCTCCGCATCGCTCAGGGGGCCGAGGGAGAGGGCTATTTCCGTAATCCCCTTTCCGCCGATCACATAGCCTGACAGCGGATCTGTCTTTGCGCCGACTGCCTGCCTGATACCCGGCAGGAACACATAGTCCCCCAATGAAAAGACCTTCTCATCGGAGACAAGCAGGGGCAGCATCCCCCAGTTGATAAGATTGGAGCGGTAGCGCTTGGTGGCATACTCCCGGGCGAGGTTCGCCCCGGCGCCCAGCACCCGCTGGCAGGACGCCGCCTGTTCCCGGGCGGAGCCGTCCCCCGGTTTGGCGGCATAAATCGTACTGGCGATGCCGATTTGGGAAGCCTCAAGCCCCCCGTAGCCGGGGAGGGTACGGATTTTCCCCAGCGCCTGGAGGGTTTCCTCGTCCGGGGTACCGGCCTGCCGCAGGGCTTCGGAACGCTGCACCGCCTTGGCCCGCCCGACATAGGAGGGATCCTTCCTGCTCAGGGTAAACTCCGCAAGCCTTAAAGGGTTTGACCGGTATGACGAAGTTTCCCCCGAAGGGATCAGCTCGTCGGTGGTGGTTACCGGGTCGGTAATATACGAAATGATCTTTATCAAAAGATTATCCGCCAGGGGCGGCATGGGGGGCCAGTCTTTGATATTGGGGCCGAAGATCAGGGGGACCTCGGCCTCGGGCCGTCCGGTCCCGTCGTATACCCGTTTGTCGTAGATCGTCTTGTCGAAGAAATAGAGCGGCCTCCCGTAGGAGGCGTCAATCTCCGCCGCCGAGGTGAGCCGTCCCTTGTTAAGGGCGGTGGCGGCGATTGAACGGGCGTCCATCAGGGCAACCGCCGCAATCTGGCCTTCCCCGGGTTTGGACCCCTCCCGGTTCGGGAAATTACGGGTCGTATGCCGGATCGACAGCTCTCCGTTGGCGGGGGTGTCCCCCGCGCCGAAACAGGGGCCGCAAAAGGCCGGATGGACCGTGGCCCCCGCCGCCATGAGTTTTGCCACGGCGCCGTTTTTTACCAGTTCCATATAGGAGGGCTGGCTGTCCGGATACACGCTCAGGGAGAAGGCGCCGTTGCCGATGGATTTTCCCTCCAGGATGTCCACGGCGGCCATGATGTTATCGAAGATTCCGCCGGAACACCCGGCAATGATTCCCTGATCCACCCAGACGCCGCCGTCCCGGTATTTTTCCCGAAGTTTCAGGGTAAGCCCCGGGACGCCGAGGCTCTTTTGGCCGTCGGCTTCAACCTTCGCCAGAATATCCGCGGCATTGGCCTGGAAGTCCCGGATGGTATACACATTACTCGGATGAAAGGGCAAGGCGATAGCGGGTTCAACGGTGGAAAGGTCCACATACACGAGGCCGTCGTAATAGGCCGTCTGCGCGGGACTCAGTTCCCGGTACGCCTCCGGGCGGCCCCGCAATTCAAAATAGCGGCGCACCTGCTCGTCGGTTTTCCAGACGGAGCTCCAGCAGGCGGTCTCGGTGGTCATCACGTCAATGCCGTTCCGAAAATCCACCGGCAGCGCGGCGATCCCGTCCCCCACGAATTCCATCACCTTGTTTTTGGTATAGCCGTTCTCAAAGACCGCCGCGATAATCCCCAGGGCCACGTCGTGGGGGCCGACCCCCGGAGGAGGCGTTCCGGTGAGATAGACCGCGACCACCCCGGGATAGGGGATGTCATAGGTCTTGCCCACCAGCTGTTTGGCGAGTTCCCCGCCCCCTTCACCCACCGCCAGGGTACCCAGCGCGCCGTAGCGGGTATGGCTGTCGGAGCCGAGGATCATCGCCCCGGAGGCCGCCATCATTTCCCGGTTATAGCTGTGAATCACCGCCAGATTGGGGGGCACATAAATACCGCCGTATTTCCGGGCCGCCGACAGGGCAAACTTATGATCGTCCTCGTTGATGGTCCCCCCGACGGCGCAGAGGCTGTTGTGGCAGTTGGTCAGCACATAGGGAACCGGGAAGCGGTCCATGCCGCTTGCCCGGGCGGTCTGGATAATACCCACGTAGGTAATATCATGGGAGGTAAGGGAATCAAATCGAAGGTTGAGCTGTTTAAGGCCCTCCCCCTGCTGATGGGCGGCCAGGATGGCGTGGCTTATGGTCCCCTTACGCCCTTCTTCCGGGGAAACCCCTCCCGCCGCCGCTTCGGTATCCCGTACAATCCGGGTTCCGTCCAAAAGATACACGCCGCTCTCATATAGGGTAATCATCGCTCTTTCCTCTCGTTCCGCCGCATTGTGGCGGGATATATAAACTGTATAGAGGGCGGGGTCTGACCCCCGTGCCCTGTATCCTCTTGCTGATAGTGCAGCGCCGCAAAGAATGCCGGTGAAGGTATATCTATTATGATTTAACGTATTTCCCGGCGGCATTACTGCAGCTACACACCTTTTTTTTAATAATTGACTTGTTCGACAACCCGGTTGGTTGTCTCACAAGTCTTGCAGTTTTTCAGGCTAAAGCCTTGCAAAACTGCGTTCTTTAACGGAAGTTGTTCGGAAACTGAAGTTTCCAAACAACTCT
>JAIRLK010000125.1 GCA_031259515.1 Treponema sp.
CGGGCGTCGTAGGTTTCGCCGTGGTAGATCTCCGAATACACCACCGGCCCCGGCGCCCCCTGCCAGCTTGCGTCGGTGGAGATAATTTCTATGCCGCCGTCCTCATACTCCACCCGGAGTTGGGCGATTACCGCGGTCCGTTTGCCAAAGACATTCCGCTTGCCAATCCAGCTGGCAAGATCCCCCTTATACCAGCCGGGGCCTGTCATCAGACCCAGGGCATTGGCTCCGGGGCTTAGGGAATCCGTCACGTCATAGGTTTGAAAGAGGAGCCGCTCCTTATATTCCGTCCAGCCGGGGTTCAACACCTCCGCCCCTGCCCGGCGGCCGTTCACCACGGCCCGGTATAGTCCCTTGGCGCTGGCGTAAAGCCGGGCGGACTTAACAGGGCCGGACACGACAAATTCCTTTCGTAGCAGGGTCCCCGCGGAACTTGCCCCGGCGTTTTCATCTTCGGCGCTGATAAAGACCGCCCGCCATTCACCGGACCTGAGCAGGGTGGTCTCAAAAAAGGCGGTTTCACTCCAGGGGCTTTCCGCGCCCTGGTTGTCCCAGACCTTTACCCGCCAAAAATATCGCTTCGCCGATTCCAAGGGCGTAGCCCCAGGCGCACCCCCGAAACGGACCAGGTGGGATTCCCGGGAGGGGACCTTCCCGCTTTGCCAGAGGGGAGAAGCGAAGGCGCCATCCAAGGCGGCCTCAACCGCGTAGGCGCTTTGGGTGATACCCCGGCCGTCGGACTTGATTTTCCAGCTAAACCGGGGCGTACCGGTCCCGACATCAATCGGATTCGTCCGGTATTCCACCCGAAGATCCTTCAACGTTACCATAGGGTTTCCTCCATAGGAACTAGCGTATCACCGCGGTTCCGAATTGTGGTATGGATAAATCAATACTTTATAATAGAATAATCCGCAATGTGGAATCAGTCAGTGTGATACAAGGAGCATCTGCTAAAATATCAAGGGAATGGACAAAAAGTTACATTTCCCCTTACTCATAGGTGCCGTCCCCAGCTTTCCACCCCTCAAATATTTTACCATTGAGGCCATAGCGTCTTATGAATCAGGCAGGACCTGCCTCATAGACCTGACCCTGATAGATTTATCTGCGGCGTTGCTGGTGTCGACGGACCTTCAAAATATATCATACAATTCCGATAGTATTATTATGAAAAGAGCTTGACAAAAAACCTCCGTCGTGGTAAAGTGCATATATCCTAGGAGCCTGTTGCAGGGTAAAGGAGACGGTTCATGCTGGAGAAGAAAGTTGCGTTTAACCCCCGGGTACTTAGCCCGCCAGCGGCCCTGATTGCGGTCTTGTTGCTCCATGTCCTTCTGCCAAAACACGCAAATTATACGGTAAAGACGCTGCCTTACTTTACCAATTTCCTGTACCTCTTGCTGGCGGTATTCGCGGTTTGGGCGGTTACCGGTCTGTTCAGCGCCGCCCAGCGGGAAAAGCTTGTTTTCAAGTCCGGTTTCTTTACCGCTGGGTTCCTGCTCTTGGGACTGTACGATCTTATCACCATAAAACTAAACCTGGTACCGGGAATTTATTTTCCCGCGCCGGAACGGATCATCGGGGTCTTTGTAAAGGATTGGCTTTTTATCCTGCGGTGCCTGATCTATTCCCTGCGGCTGCTCCTTTCGGGTTTCTTTCTGGGCGCGTTCCTGGGCGTTGCCACCGGGACCCTTATCGGCTGGAGCCAGCGGTTTAACTATTGGATCATGCCGTTTATCCGTATCGTGGGGCCCATCCCCTCAACTGCGTGGATTCCTATCGCCCTGGTGATTTTTTTAAAACCCACCGATGCCAGCGTGTTTCTTATCGCCTTGGGAGTGTGGTTTCCCACGACGGTGCTCACCAGTTCCGGCATCATGAATGTGCGGAAAAGCTATTTTGAAGTCGCCAGTACCCTGGGCGCAGGAACATTGCGGAATGTTCTCACCATCGCCCTGCCTGCGGCGGCGCCTAACATATTCGCCGGGCTTTTCAACGGTACGTCCGCATGTTTTCTCACCCTCATGGCTGCGGAGATGATAGGTTGTAAATTCGGCATAGGCTGGTACATCAACTGGCAACGGGAAGTTCTTGCCTATTCCAACGTGTACGCCGCCCTTATCGTGCTGGCGGTAACGTTCTCGTTCCTCATAGGGCTGCAATTCAAAATCCGCAACCGGGTATTGAGCTGGCAGAAAGGTACTATCCGGTGGTAACCTGCCGGGGTATTTACGGGTAAAACTGATTGGCAAGGGGTGAGGTTTATATATGGTAGAGAAGATGGGCGTAATTGAAATTGAACAACTCTGCAAAAGTTTTCCTCAGAACGAGGGGGACGATATTGCGGTCCTCGATCATGTTGACCTCCGTTTTGAAAGCGGAGAATTTGTTTCCCTCATCGGGCCGTCCGGATGCGGCAAGTCAACCCTGTTGCGCATCATTGCGGGCCTTAACCCGGCGGACTCGGGCCGCCTGAGTCTTGATGGTCAGGCGATTACCGGGCCGGGCTTTGAACGGGGGCTGGTGTTCCAGGACCCGACCTTGTTTCCCTGGATGTCCATATACGAGAACATAGCCTACGGCCTTCGTGCACGGGGCGTATATAAAGACGAAAAGCGAAACATCCCTAACTACTTCAGACTGGTGGGACTTACGGGTTTTGAAAAATCCTATCCCCACCATCTGTCGGGAGGCATGGCCCAGCGGGCTGCCTTGGCGCGGACACTGGTCAACAAACCCAAGGTGCTGCTCCTGGACGAACCCTTAGGCGCCCTGGATGCCTTTACCCGGATGAACATGCAGGACGAGATCCTCACTATCTGGAAAGAACGGGGCATGACCACAGTGATGGTAACCCATGACGTTGATGAGGCGATCTACATGGCAAGCCGTATTGTGGTGATGTCGGCCCGCCCGGCCAAAATAGAAGAGGTTATCGCCGTTGAATTGGGCCGGCCCCGCCGGAGGGATGATCCTGAGTTTCTCGGCCTCAGATCGAAGATACTCAAAATACTTCATTTTGCCGGAGGAGGCGTGGAACCGGAGTACCAGTTATAGTGCAGGCTTTATCTTCCTGATAGGAAGATAGGGATATAGGGGGCAGGCGCTCCCTGATCCCGGCCTTCAGTTTGAAGGCATATAACAATCTTTATTTTAAGGAGAATAAAAATGAAAAGGAAGGCGTTTGTTTTTCTGCTTCTTTGCGGGGTTCTTGCCTCTATACCGGCGAGGCCCCAACAGGATGCCAGCGTACCGGCGGGTGAATATACCCTGACCATTGGACTTCCCGTGGAGGGAGGGCTTTGTGAAGCCCCCTTCTATATCGCCATTGAAAAGGGTTTCTACGATGAAGAGGGGCTCAAATGGGAAGAATTCAAGATGGACCCCGGAACGGCGATGAATCATCTTACCAACGGTACTATTGATGTTACCAACAATTTGTTGGCAACCTTGATCCAGCCCATCGCCAACGGGCTGGATATCAAGATCCCTCTGGCCCTGCATACCGGATGCGTAAAGGTACTGGTCAGGCCCGATTCGCCGATCCGCAGTCCTATCGATCTAAGGGGGAAGAAGATAGGCGTTCCCAGCCTGAATTCCAGTACCAAAGTGATTCCTTCCCGGGTACTTGCCAGCCTGGGGCTTAAAATTGACGGCCCTGATGCCGATGTGGAATGGCTCATATATCCTTCGGCGGAGCTGCCTCTGGCTCTTGAACGCGGGCTGGTTGACGCCATCGGTTCCGGCGATCCGACCGCCTCCATCATAGAGAATGAAGGCAAAGCCCGGGTGATCATCAACAACGCTACAGATGACAACCTTAAAGATGAATTTTGCTGCGTTACCCCGGTTCGTTCAGGCGCCATAGCCGAACATCCCGAGGAGGTGGCTAAATTCCTGCGGGCCATTCAGAAGGCGTCTAAATGGGTTCAAGAGAACCCCGATGAGACCGCCCGGATAATCACCGAGAAGCAGTACGTCGCCGGTGATGTCGCGGTTAACGCCCAAGTGCTCAAGACCTTCAACTACAAGGCATCGGTGAGTCAGGCGCAGGTCGCCATTGAACGCAACGCCCAAGAGCTTCAGCAGATCGGCATTGTCGCCCAGGATGTTGATGTGGATGCCCTGGTGAAAAATACCTTCTATGCGGTGTCGGGCGTACCGGATTCACTTTTCAGGTGATGGATTTTTTTAATCAAAATTCCTATAATTAATATAGGAATTATTGTATATAACCAATAGTTTGATCTTTGGGGTGACGGCGGCGCTTTTCTCTCCTCCTCCCGCCGCCGCCCCTTTATTTGGGGAAATTATTTTTTTGAAAGAGAAAATACTTCAGGGCATGAGGCTGTGTATTACTCGAAAAAAGGGAATGAACTGAATGCTGAATTAATGGAACGGATTAATGTTTTATTTACTAAGGCAAGATAATTCGCATAACGTCCCGGCTGTTTATGACATTTTTGCCAGCCCTTGTTCGGGCTGGAAAAATGTGCCGGAGCAACGGCGAGGGAATGAAGCGTAGACAGACCTGTTATATGCAATTTGTCCTAAAATTTGTTGAAAAAATATTGGCATAAGAATGAATA
>JAIRLK010000253.1 GCA_031259515.1 Treponema sp.
TTTTGCGGGAGACATCCAAGAGGAAAGGTTTCCATTATGAACAGTTCCTTAGCCCTTCCGCCCTCCTTCTCTTTTTTCGAGGCTCCTTACTGTTAGTCGTAAAAACCGATGCATTTTTATCCATTTTTATCATGGTAAAATCTATTTACTATTTTTACGGATTGATTCAAACTGAAAAATAATGGAATTCACAAGCATACAAGACCTGACCGCCATATCCCGGCGCTACGGCGCGGACCCCGATTATGTCATCGCCGGCGGCGGCAACACCTCCTTTAAGGACGAGGATACCCTGTATATCAAAGGCTCCGGATCGTCCCTGGCCGAGGCGGAACCGGAACGTTTTGTCCGCATGGACCGTCGGCTTCTCAGCGAAATAGGGGAAAAGACCTATCCCGAGGATCCCGGAGAACGGGAAAAGGCGGTGCTGGCGGATATGATGGCGGCCCGGGTGAAGGGGGAAGAGCACAAGCGCCCCAGCGTGGAAACCCTGCTTCACGATCTGCTGCCCTTTGCCTTTGTCGTGCATACGCACCCGGCCCTGGTTAACGGCCTTACCTGTTCCCAGGAGGGGGAAAAAGCCGCGGCGGAACTCTTTAACGGCGAAATCATTTGGATCCCCTCGACCAATCCGGGGTATGTCCTTTTCCGGCAGGTCAAAGCGGCCCTGGACGCCTATACAAAGCGGCGGGGCCGGCCTGGGGCGGTTATCTTCCTGCAAAACCACGGGGTCTTTGTGGGGGCCGATACAACCGGCGGCGTTGAGGAACGCTACCGGCGTATCATGGAAACCGTGAAAACCCGGATCCGGCGGACGGCCGATCTTTCCGGGGAAGTTTCCGCCCAGGGCTGTTCCGACGCGGTATGCCAGGCCCTGAGTAATCTGGCGGCAGGCAAGGCGGTACGGTTTTTGCGGAACAACGAGATTGCCCTCCTGGTCAGGGACCGGAAGTCTTTCTTCCCGGTTTCCGCGCCCCTCAGTCCGGACCACATCGTTTACGCCGGGAGCGATCCCCTGTTTGTGGATGCGCCCGCGGAAGACGCCGGGGAAACCCTCGGGCGGCTTGAGGCGGCCTGGAAACAGCAGGTTGAAAAAACCGGGAGGGAACCGAAAATCGCGGCGGTCCGGGACCTGGGGGTCTTCGGCATAGGCGTTACGGATAAAACCGCGGGGCTGGCGTTGGAGCTTTTTATCGACGCGGTAAAGACAGCGGTCTACGCGGAAGCCTTTGGGGGAGTCCGATTTATGCCTCCGGATCAGGTTGATTTCATCAATACCTGGGAAGTGGAACGATACCGGTCTAAAGCAGCGGGAGTTACCTAGAGTCTGTCCATAATGGAGACACAGTGTATTTATATCCTATTGAGGAGGAGAAGATGAAGACTTACGGGAATATTGAATCTATTGAGGCGGCGTACGAACTGGCAAAGGAAGCCTATGGCAAATTCGGGATTAACGCTGATGCGGTGGTCGAGGCCGCCCTGGAAATCCCCATTTCCGTGCAGTGCTGGCAGGGGGAT
Source organism: Treponema sp. (assembly GCA_031259515.1). Classification (GTDB taxonomy): domain Bacteria; phylum Spirochaetota; class Spirochaetia; order Treponematales; family Breznakiellaceae; genus JAIRLK01. The sequence goes on from JAIRLK010000253.1 coordinate 1,522, forward strand.
GACGTTACGGGCTTTGAAGGGGCCGATGGGATTTCCGGCGGCGGCATCCTCGCTACCGGCAACTATCCCGGACGGGCGCGGAACGGCGATGAACTGCGGGCGGACGCCGAATTCGCCTTTTCCCTTATTCCGGGGAAAAAACGGTTCAGCCTCCACATGTTCTATGCCGAAACCGGCGGCAAAAAAGTGGACCGGGATGAACTGGAGCCGGAACACTTCACCACCTGGATGGCCTGGTCCCGGACGAAGGAGATACCCCTGGACTTTAACCCCTCGTTTTTCTCCCATCCCCTGGCTAACGACGGCTACACCCTGGCAAGCGCCGATCCGGCAATACGCCGGTTCTGGATACGCCACGCCGCCGCTTCCCGGAAGATCGCCTCGGCTTTCGGCGCAAACCAGGGTTCCCCCTCGGTGACCAACATCTGGATTCCCGACGGCTCCAAGGATCTGCCCGCCGACCGCCTGTCTCCCCGGCGCCGGCTCAAAGAGGCCCTGGACGAAATCCTGGATGTCCCCCAGGACCCCCGAACAATCACCGACGCGGTGGAATCCAAGCTGTTCGGCATAGGGAGCGAGTCCTATGTGGCAGGCTCCCACGATTTCTATCTGGCCTATGCTACCGCCAGGCAGATCAAGGTGTGCCTGGACATGGGCCATTTTCATCCCACCGAAAACATTGCGGACAAGATCTCCGCGGCCCTGCTCTTTGTGCCGGGCCTGCTCATCCACTTCAGCCGGGGCGTCCGTTGGGATTCGGACCATGTACCCCTCTTCTCCGATGAGCTACGGGAAGTGTGCCGGGAAATCATCCGGCGGAACATCCAGAACAAGATAGATTTTGCCCTGGACTTCTTTGACGCATCGATCAACCGGATAGCCGCCTGGACCATAGGCGCCCGCAGCCTCCGTAAAGCCCTGCTGGAAGCCCTGCTGGAGCCTTCCGGCCTGCTCCTGGAGGCGGAAGAAGCCGGCAAACTCCACGAGCGCCTTGGCCTGTTGGAAGAGTTCAAGACCCTGCCGTTTTCCGCGGTCTGGGATAAACTCTGTCTGGACGCGAAGGTCCCGGTGGGAACCGACTGGCTCGGTAAGATCGCGGATTATGAAGCTCAGACGCTTTCTAAACGGAAGTAGGCGCCCCGCTAAGGGTCCAAAGGACCCAGGGTTTTGGAAGCCCCGGATCCCCCCCGGAGGTACGCCAAAGCCCCCGCCTCTTCGATCGGGCCTCCTGTTCCAGGGAGCGGAATTCGTCTATAAACTGGAAGGTGAAGCGGGTGTAGGCGTAGGCGTAACCCTCCCGGATCAGCAGGGCGTTGAAACATTCGCCATCGCTTAAGTAAACGTAGGCCAGCAGGCGGCCGTACCGGTCCCTAAGGTCCCAGTCAAACGCAAGATACACCGTCCTGCCAAAGAGACGCTCCCGGGTAAAATCGCCGGCATCTTTGCCGAAGCGTTCCACCGGGCGGTTGGGATGAACGGTCTCCGGGGTATCCACCCCTAAAAGCCTGACGGTCTCCACCACCCGCAGTTCCGCCGGAGTCCCCCCGTTGCCGGAGGCAATGCGTACCCATACCGTGTCTCCATCCACATGGCCGACTACTTCCGCCCGTACCATCCGGCGAAGATCCGCACGGGCATAGCTCCCTAGCCCCTCCTCCCCGCTTTGGGGATCAGGCGCCCGGTGTACCCGGTACAGGGGTGGATTGGCGGTTTCCGGAACATCCCGCTCGCGGACAAGAACCGGGGGCTTGCAGATTGAACACGGGGCGTATCCCGAATGGACCGCGTCAGCTAGGGTTACCGCGATCTTAGACCGTCTGAGGGAGCCGCAACCCTCCCTATGGTAGCTCCTGCCCGAATTGGCCACATAGACCGTCTGCGCCCCCTCCCCGTCCGCGCCGAAAAGCGCAAAAGAAAGGATCAGGCCGATCAAGAGGAATAGTTTATGGGGGGTCCGGAGGCAGCGCCTCCGCAGCGGCAAGTCTGCGGCTTCCCTCTCCTGAAGCTGATACATGGCGATCTATTATATCCAAAGGATTAAATGAGTAATATACTCAACCCTATGGAATCATTAGACCGTTTTCGCGGGGCGGTAAAAATAAAGACCGACTGGCCCGCAGGCGAAGCGCCGTTAACCCGTTTTCAGAATTTTCTCGCTGAATCTTATCCCGCTTTCCACAAAGTTGCGGAACGGTGGGTATTGAGCCCCTACTCCCTGGTCTACCGCTGGCCGGGTGCGGACCAGTCCGGCACGGAACACCCCGTCCTGGTCCTGGCCCACTACGACGTAGTGCCGGCAGAAACGGAAAAATGGACCGTTGACCCTTTTGGGGCGGAGCTTCGGGACGACTGGGTGTACGGACGGGGAACCCTGGATATGAAAAGCATCCTCATCGGCATCATGGAGGGAGCGGAACGGCTTTGCGCGGAGGGATTCACGCCCCGGCGGGATGTGTGGTTCGCCTTTGGCGGGGACGAGGAGCGGTCGGGCGTTCAGGGGGCGATGCGGACGGCGGCGTGGTTTGCCGAACGGGGGATTTCCTTCTCTTGGATACTCGACGAAGGAACTCCCATTGCCAGCGGCATGATCCGGGGAATATCACGCCCCCTGGGGCTTTTCGGCATTGAGGAGAAGGGCTACCTGAGCCTCGATCTGACGGTTCAGCAAAAACCGGGCCACGCCTCCCGGCCTCCCCGGATTCAGGCGGCGGCGGTTCTGGCCCGGGCCTTAGGGCGGATAGCGAAACAGCCGTTTCCCTTCCAGTTAACCCCCACGGTGGAGGGCTTCTTCAGAGACCTGGCCCCCTTGTCCCCGCACCCTATGGGCGCGTTCATGGCCCACGCCCGTCTTCTGGGGCCTCTCTTCTTTCAGGCGGTTGCGGGCAGTCCCGACATCGCCGCTATGCTGCGGACCACCACCGCCATGACCCAGCTTGAAGGAAGCGCTGCGGACAACGTGATGCCCTCGGCGGTACGGGCGGTGATCAACCTCCGGCTCCTCCATCCCTGGACCGTAGAAAGGGCCATTGCCTTTATCAGGGAAGCCGTCAAGGATGAACGGGTGGCGGTGAGCGTTCACGGCCTGGCGACCGGCCCGGTACCGGCGAACCCGGAGCATACCCGGCGCGCGGGCCCCGGCTGGCGGGAAATGACCGAAGCCCTGGAGGAGGCCTGGCCCGGAACGCCGGCCCTTCCCTTCCTCATGGTGGCGACCACCGATTCCCGGCATTACCAGGAACTCACCAGGGGCATATTCCGGTTCAGTCCGTATAAACTCACCCCGGAAGAGCTGGCCCTCATCCACGGGCATGATGAGCGGATATCGGTAGAAAACTTCAATCAAGGGCTCCGGTTTTACGAGGCCCTCTTTAAGCGCCTGTAACGGAACATACCAGGGCGCAAGAAACCCAAATAAGGAAAAATCATGCAAAACAAGTCAGAGACGGCCGCTCTTCCGTCTGAAAAGAATAAAAGCGCTATTAAAATCGGAAAGAAGGCGTTCCTGCTCTCCGCCGGTATCATCATCGCTTTGATGATATGCTCCGGGATATTGACCCGGATTCTTCCCGCGGGAACCTACGACCGGATCAATTCCGAAGGCCGTACCTTGGTGATAAACGGGAGCTACCGGGAACTGCCCCGGCCCTCCTATCCGGTCTGGCGCTGGTTCATCGCCCCGGTGGAGATCCTTTTCAGTTCCGACAGCCTTACCCTCATCGTCCTCGTCGTCTTCCTCATCGCCGTCGGCGGTTCCATTTCGACGCTGGAATACTCAGGCGTCATGGAGGCCCTGATCGGCTTCCTCGTGGTCCGGTTCGCCAAGCAGAAGTACCGGCTCATCCTGATCATGATCCTCTTTTTTATGATACTCACCAGCTTTGTGGGAATCTATGAGGGGCTGGTCCCCATGATAATCTTCATCATCCCCATTGCCATTTCCCTGGGCTGGGATTCCCTTACCGGCCTTGGGATGAGCCTCCTCCCCATGTCCTTTGGCTTCGCCGCTGCGGTAACCAATCCCTTTACCATCGCCGTTGCCCAGCGGATTGCCGACCTTCCCATCTTCTCCGGGGCGCTCCTGCGGATTGTCTTCTTCCTCGCTGTCTTCTGCCTGGTCTCTTTCTTCGTGACGCGCCACGCCAAAAAAGTCGAAGCCGATCCTAAACGGTCCCTCTGCTATGCTGAAGACGAAGCGCTCAGACAAAAACTACAAGCTGCGGACAACAGGCCGGGGAGTGGGCGGCTCACCGGCAGTCTCTGGAAGGCCCTCGTCTGGTTTGTTTCCTGCATTGCCCTGGCGATGGTCCTGGTCATCTCCACCGCCCGGCTTCCGGGGCTTTCCAGCCTCGCCTTCCCCCTCATGACCCTCCTCTTCCTGAGCGGGGGCATAGGCGGCGGCCGCTTCGCGGGTCTCGGCGGACGGGAACTACTGAGGAGCTTTGGCCGGGGGATGGCGAATATGCTCCCCGGGGTGCTCCTGGTACTCTTAGCCTACAGTGTCAAACATATCATCACCACAGGGCAGATCATGGACACGATCCTTCATGAAGCGGCGGAACTGATCAGCCGGTCCCCGCCTATGGCTGCGGCGTTCCTGGTGTACGCCACAACCCTGGGGATGAACTTCTTTATCGGCTCCGCCAGCGCGAAGGCGTTCCTCATGATGCCTATCCTTACCCCCCTGGCGGACCTTGTGGGGATAACCCGGCAGACTGCGGTTCTGGCCTTTGACTTTGGGGACGGCTTTTCCAACATGATCTTTCCCACCAACGCCCTGCTCCTCATCGCCCTCTCTTTTACCGTCGTAAGTTACGCCAAATGGATACGCTGGACCTGGAAGCTCCAGGCGACAATCCTGCTCATCACGTCGGCGTTCCTCGCCTTTGCCGTCAAGATCGGCTTCGGTCCGTTCTGACGCATTGAGTGAGATGAAATTGAAATGAGCGAAAGCCACGCGGAAAAAGCCCGGAACAAGGCGGGGATCATCAAGACCGCTTCGATAACCGCGCTGGCCGGTAACACCGTTCTGGCGGCCGTTAAGCTATGGGCGGGTTTTGGCGCGGGAAGCCTTGCCGTGGTGGGGGACGGCATAGATTCGTCGGTAGACGTTCTTATCGCGGTGATGTCTCTGGTGGTTGCCCAGGTGATCTCCCGTCCGGCGGATCGGGAACATCCCTGGGGACACGGCCGGGCGGAAACGGTAGCGACAGTCCTCCTCTCGTGTATCCTGTTCTTCGCCGGCGCCCAGCTCATGCTGGATTCCGGGCGGGACCTGCTGCGGGGGGTACAGCGGGGCGTACCGGAAGCGCCGGCGCTTTTTGCGACCCTCCTCTCCATTGCCGGAAAGGTCCTCCTCGCCCTGAGTCAGTATTTCTTCGGGAAGAAGGCGGATTCCGCCATGCTCAAAGCAAACGCCAAGAACATGGCCGCCGACGTGGTTATCTCCGCCGGGGTCCTCCTGGGCCTGGGGCTGTCCATGCTGACCGGCATCGGCGCGGTGGATTCGGGAACCGCCGTCCTGGTGGGCCTTTGGGTGATCAAGTCCGCCGTAGGCATCTTTGCCGAAGTGAACATGGAACTTATGGATGGAAGCAGCGGCGCGGAATCCTACCGGGCGGTCTTTGACGCGGTTCATTCCGTAGCCGGCGCGGGCAATCCCCACCGGACCCGTATGCGGCGCATAGCCGGACTATGGGACATAGACATAGATATAGAGGTGGATCCCAAGCTGACGGTTTGGGATGCCCACATCATTGCCAGCCAGGTGGAACGGGCCATCAAGGACCGGGTGGAGGGGGTCTACGACATCATGGTCCATGTGGAACCCTTGGGGGATTCCCGGGGCCAGCAAAACGAGGGCTACGGCCTGAGCGAAGAGCGCATCAACGAAGAAGGGAACCCTTCCCGGCCTTCAATTCGTCGTCATATTACTTAAAAAGTCCGTGGAGGATAACCGGACTTTACTCAATTGACTATCCTCAAGGAACTCCAAAAAGGTTAAGTCTTCCTCTCTTACATCCCTGCTCCTGCTCGGGTAAGCGGGCAGGGCAAGGGCGTTTACTCTTTTTTGAGCCTGTTAGTGGGATGAATTGCCAAAAACCCATGTGATTTTAGCTATATGGTAGAAATTATATGCTTAAATAGGCTAAAAATAAACGAGCAAGTGGGAAAAACAATCGCTTTTTTAAGTAAATGCGTTGCCCTGCTATACCAAGGCTTTCTTGCCGTCAAGCCGCAGTTTTTCAATTTGACAAGAATCGTTAAAAAAGTATATAAAGGGCTATGGCTAAAGCATCCGATGATGCCGGTAAAGCCGGCGGAGCCGAGCGGCAGGATAAATTTTATAAACCTACCATGAAAGATGTGGCGGAAGCGGCGGGGGTCTCCACAACCACCGTTTCCCATGTGATGAATGGAATCCGGTTTGTTTCGTCTGAAGTAACAGCTAAGGTAAAAGGCGTGGTAAAAGCCCTTAACTTCAAGACGAATCCCATTGCCCGGAACTTGAGAAGCGGCGAGTCCCGCATGATTGGTTTTGTGGTATCCAACCTGGGGCATTACTTTTACGTCAATATCGCCAGGGGGATTGATAAAATCATTAATCCCCCTGGGCTACCAGATGGTGCTTATTTCTTCAGCCGAAAACAAGGATGCCGAAATCAAAAATATTGAATTCTTCTATGTTTCGGGGAATCGACGGCATCGTGATTGTCCCAACCACCACCAACTGCGGCTATCTAAAAAACATTCTGCCCCCCGGTTTTCCCCTGGTTTTTGTGGACCGGTAGCCCGTCGTGTATCAGGCCGACTGCGTTCTCCTCAACAACGCCCAGGCGAGTTATGAGGCAACCCGCCGCCTTTTGAACAAGGGATATACAAAAATCGGCTTTGTTTCCTTTCATTTTAGAGAAAAAGATATTGATTCGACCATGATGGAGCGTATTACCGGCTATAAACAGGCGCACCAGGAAGCGGGGCTTGAAGTTGACGAAGAGCTTATCAGGGTTACGCCCGACGCTTCTTCTTCCCCTGCGGAACTCCTCCGTGCCGAACCCTACGCCATCACGGGGTAGCTGCTCAGTTCCCCAATCCAGGCCATACTCTGTGGAAACAGCCTTGCCGCGATTGGGGTGTACCAGTTCCTGAAAAACGCTTCCATACCCATTCCCCAAAAGATCGCCCTGATCACCTCTGACGATGATCTGTGGCTTTCCATGGTAAGCCCCCGGATCTCCGCCATAGCCCAGCCCGCCGAATCCATCGGTTCTACCGCTGGGAAACAGCTTTTGAAACGTATCCGGACAAGAAGCGGGGCCTGTAAAACCCTTCGCCTGGATGCGGAAATCATCTTTAGAGAATCATGCTGATTTTCAGTATGAAAAAGTCTCCGTTTAAGTTGAACGGGGTCCCGTTTGACATGAAGGGGTTCCCCTTTGGTGTGAAGGGGAGCCCGTTTGCATGAAGGGGGATCTTCTCTGCCCGAATACTGACGGCTTCCTTAATCCACTCGTGTCAGCATGAGGAGGAGGGGGAGATGATCGCTGAGGCCGTTCCCCGTGCGGGGGTTGTACGTCCGGGGTATTCCCCGGTCATTGATAAACGGTTCCCGGCGCGGCGCTTCGCAGGCATCGAATTCCCAGCCCTGATCATCAAAAAAACCAGGCGTAAGCAGGAAATGATCGAGCGTCTCCCAGCCGCCCTGGTAATAGTAGGTCCCATTTTCCAGTTCCTGCACCCAGGGCGAATAGAGCGTCGGCGTCTCTTGGGCGAAATAGCGCGGACACGGCGGCTTTTGCCCGCTGATAACCAGAAAATCCGCCCGCGTCTCCGCCCCGCCATCCTGAGCGGCCTCCGAAAGTTCTGCGGCTTCGGGATCGTCCGGCAGAAGGGCGATTCCTGCCGCCCCCTCCCGGCGGTAAAATTCATCATGGTTTTCGTTGAGATCCCCTAAGATAATCACCGGCACATCCGGCCCAGTTACCCCGATCTCCCGGAGCCTCCGCAGAACCGTCTGGGCCGAAGCACGGCGCAGGGCTTCGGTCGCGTCATCGCCTTCCACCTTGGATTTCCAGTGGCAGATGAACAGAACCAGAGGCCGCTTGCCCGCCTCCATCCGTACCTCCGCCATTGGCCTCGGGCTGGTTTCCCCGTTACAGGTGATGGAATGGGTCTTGGTTTCCAAAAGCGGCAGCCTGCTCAAAAGCCCCAGTCCTAATGGCGCCTCAGCATTACCGGCGAAAAACGTCCAGGCATACCCGTATTTTGCCAGCGGCCCCTCCGCCAGATTTTGCAGGATTGCCCCGGTTTCCACTTCTTGCAGCGCCAGAATATCCGGCGCGCCTTCTTCCGTCATACGCGCCACCGCGTCTCCCAGCGCCGTAAGCCGCGCCCGGTACTTTTCCTCCGACCATCCCGCCGCCATGCGGTATTCTGTGTATTCATTGCCCGCTTCCTCTCCATCAAACAGCGCCTGAACATTCCAAGTGGCAATGATCAGACGCTTCACCTCCTCTGGATCCGTAACCCGTCCGTCCCGAGGCCCCGAAATTCCGCCGCAGCTCCCTAAAGCGGCTATACACGTTGACAGTAGCCCTATACGCCATGCCATGCGGCTCCCGCTTCCCGGTCCGTTTTTCCTGAAAATCCCAAAAATCGCCGTGAAACATGATTCGTCATACTTCATTGGAAAACCTCCTCCTTATCTATGGGTTCACTATGCGGGGCGCTTCAATCCAGGCCAATTTTTTTCGATTTTTTTCCAAAAACTCAAGCAAAACTCCATCTTCGCGCCATTACTCTTGTGGAGGTTCTTATGGATGTTGTGTACGTGTTCTACGATTGCGGGAAACTCACCGTCCCCTTTTATGATTACGATCCCCGGCTGTTCCAGACTATGCTGAACAGCAAAACCGGATTCTGGGATGCCCGTGTTCCCGGTTTCATTATTCCGGCGAATTTCCCCGGATACGCCGAAATTTCCCGCCTTTTTTGGGGAATCCCCTATGTAACGGTAAAGCCCGGCGAAATCCCGCCTGTCCAGACGCATAACTTTTTTTATACGCCGGTCCCCCCGGCGGGTCCATATCCCGCAGACATCCCTAAAGCGGCCATAGCGGGAAAGAGCGAAAGCGCCGCCGTGGATGCCGGGTCCAGGGCAGCGCCGCAAGCTGGACGTGAGGCGGAAGCGGCTCGCCGTGGCGACCAATCCTGCCTTATCCGTTCCATACCCCCGGTGGAATATTTTCTCCCGGTCTGGCAGGAAAAACTGATAACCGAACTCCGCTCAAGAAAGTCCAGTCCTAAAACAATAGCCTCCTATCTGCACTATAACCGGGCCTTTTGCCGGGCTCTGGGGAAAAATCCGGAGGACGTTACCAAGGAAGACATCACAACCTATTTGGCATACCTGGACAAAAAGCGGGACCTGTCGTCTTCTTCTATGAATCTAGCCATCAGTTCCCTCAAGTTTTTTTATCACAACATACTCAAAAAGAATATCGCCCAGGAACAACACCGCCCCCGGTATGATAAACACCTTCCGGTGGTCCTCTCCGCATCCGAGATTTTCCTGCTTTTGGACAGGGAGAAGAACCCCAAACACCGGCTTTTGTTAATGCTCACCTATTCTTCAGGCTTGCGGGTCAGTGAAGTTGTCGCGCTTAAAAAAGAACACCTGGACATAAACCGGAAAAGTATATTAATCCGGTCAGGAAAAGGCCGCCGGGATCGCTACACGATGCTTTCAGACCGGGCCGCTCAATTCGCCAAGGATTACTGTGCTATACACAACATTGAAGGATGGCTGTTCCCCGGCAGTCCCGTCCAGCGCCATCTATCCATCCGTTCCGCCCAAAACATTTTTGACAAAGCCCTCCATAACGCGGGAATCCAAAAAGC
>JAIRLK010000264.1 GCA_031259515.1 Treponema sp.
GCGGGGTACCCGCCTGAGCCATGCGCTCAATATATTCGCTTTTATAAACCGGCTGTCCGGCCGCGTCGAGTTTTCCAATAGGGACGCGTTTACTGCGCGGTTTTCCGTCTTTGTTGCGGAAAGAGACGGGCCTCGTAAAGGTAAACGTGATTTCCGACCTTCTGACGGAGGATATAAGCCATAAAACGACCTCCTGTAGCTATAACATATAGTAGCTACAAAAAGAAGGGATGTCAAGTATTTTCGATAAAAAAAGGTGAAATAGTGTAACTTTCACACCGTTTTAACGGCTAACCAGAGGCTGTTTTACGGTTTTTGTTTGTAGTGCTAATTTATTGAAGGATTTAGGCTATATATATCATGGGTTTTATCTGTCGTTAACCCCTTTAACCCACCACCGTAATGGGGTTGAAACATCCTGCCAGCAGAACCGTCAGGACAGCGAACAGGGGTGTGCGGTTTTCACAAAGGACCTCCTGGAACGTTTATTCCCCCGAAGGGGGCGTGAGGGAAAAGCCGAACCCGCAGGGAGGGCGAGGATAGATTACAGGGGGAGAGGCAAAAGGAAAACAGGGATAGGGATAAAAGGAAGGAGTCAGTCCGTGTGTGTATGTGTGTGTGCAGGGGGGGGTAACGTTTTAGCCGCTGTACGCAACGCAGAGAAACACGTTCTTTTCAACCAACCGCCCATCATCCATCCCCTTAACCCGCCGGGTGTAAAGCCGCCGCCGACCCGTGCCGGTGAAATGTACTATAACTATGACGGTGAATTGAAGGTGCGATTAGATCACCTCTTAACAATTTATTATGATGAAGTATACTATCGGAATACGGAGAAACTGATATATGAAAAAAACAATCGGCCTTCATAGTCTACCCGTTCTGCTCCTATGGATAGGATGTCTCGCGGTATTACTTTGGCTCCCCGTAACCGATCTGAACGCCCAGCAGGTTGATACCGAAGAACTCAGGAGGGGGCAATCGGGCCCGGTCAACTTCATAAATTATGGAGGCCCCTACGCACGCATCGACACCCGTAGCCAGATATGGAACATCGGATACGTCCCGGGAACGCAGATCCGGGCGGGCGCACGGAATACCGGCGGCCTTACCCGGTATTTTGTGATCCATTCTGTGACCGGTCCGGAGGGGGATAAACGTGACGCGGACATCTTCGGCCTGGGCGTTGACGTGGGGGTGGATCATATCAGGAATCTGCGCCTCATCATTCAAGGGTATCTTGAAGGGGCTTACGCCTATTCCGCGCAGGACGCGGCCCTCCTTGCGCAATACATCACCATTTACAATGCGGTCTTCCGGGGAAATTGGGATTATTTCACCAGCCGGTACAAGGCCCCGGTACTCCAGAACCTGGAACGGGATACGACCGGTCTTTCCCTCCGGTATGATGACTGGCCGGGCCGGACCCTCATGCTCATCCCTCTGGCCCTGGGCAAGGCCGATTCCCTGAGCGCCGTGGATACGGGTTCTCTGTCCACCGCCGAGGTGATCGAGGAGCTGAAGAAAGAGCCTGACCTGGGGCTGGGCAGCCGCACGGCCATGCTGGACCTGAAAGAACGGGAAGCCGACGCGGCCGAACAGGAAGCGGCCCTCCAGCGGGAGGCTATTGCCGAAGCGGAGGGCCGCTTGGCCCGGGAGCGGGAAGAAGCCGCACGGGAGCGGGAACAGACCGCGCAGGAGCGGGAAGCAGTGGAGCGGGAGCGGGCGGCGATAGCTCAGGAATTGGAGGAAGCCAGGGAGGACGAGGAGGCGGGTGGCGCGGATCCTGAAGAAAGCCGGCGCCGGGAAGAGGCGCTGGCCCGGCGGACAGCCGAAGCGGATAGAAAAGAGGCGGAACTGGAAAAACAGGAAGCCGAAGCGGAGGAAAAAGCGGCGGAACGGGAAAAGCAGGAAGAAGCCCTGGCGGAAAAGCGGGAAGAAGCCGAAGCGGCCGAAGCATTCGCGGAGCGGAAAACCGAGGAAGCCCAACAGGACCGGCAGCGTATTATTCAAGATCAGCGGGCCCTCATCGCTCAGCCCAAGCCCCAGCCCGTTGAGCCGGACGGAATCTTAGGGATACGCCTTATGAACGCCGGCAGTCCCCTGGGCCGTTTCGTGCGCGTCAACGCCGAGAACGGCCGGGAACTGAAAGTTTCCGATCTGAACACCGTAAATGTCAGAACGGTTATCTCCCTGGGGGGAAAAATCTTCTCGGTGGCCGGCGAAGACCGGGGGAACGGCGCCATCAGAATCGTGGAGATAGACGCGGATACCCTGGAGATAACCAAACAGGGGGAAGACGACATCCATCCCCAAAGCCTCTTGTGGGTATACAACGGCGGGATCTACGCCGCGGCAAATCAGGGAGGCGTCCCGCGTTTAGCCCGGTTCAGTACCGGCCTTGAACGGGAAGCCCTGTCTGCCGTTACGCTGCATCCCTACGCAACCCCAGCCTTCCAGGAGGACGTGGTGCTGATTCAGCGGGCAGACGGATCGCTGGCGGTACTCAACGGGAACGATCTTTCGGAGCGCAACTAGAAGCCTGCGGGGAAAGGCGCATTACTTTTTTGCGGCTCGTCTCCGATAAACACTCGATAAACACTACAGGAGGAGCGTGTATGAAAACGGTTCTTTGTTATGGCGATTCCAATACCTGGGGCTATGATCCCATCCAGGCCGTCAGGTTTGATCACACGACCCGGTGGCCTATGGTTTTATGGAAACTGCTCAACGAAGGCTGCCCGCCGGACAAGCCCGCATACTGGGTTGTTGAGGAGGGGCAGTGCGGCAGAACCAGTTGCCGGGAGGACCCGGTGGAAGGCGACCGGAACGGGCTGCGGCATCTTATTCCCATCCTGGAAAGCCACAAGCCCATCGACCTGGTGGTAATCGTCTTGGGTACCAATGATCTGAAACAGCGGTTCAGGCCCAGTCCCTTTGACATAGCCGGCGGGGTCAAACGGGTAGCCCAGGCCGCCCTGGACTCCCGTACCGGGCCGGGAGACGCCGCCCCGCAGGTACTCATGGTTTGCCCGCCCCCCATCGTCGATTCCCCTGACTTCCGCAAGAAATTCGGGGACCTATTCGGAGACTGCACGGAACTTTCCAGCCGCCTTCCCCCGTATTTCAGCCAGGCCGCCAAAGAATGCGGCGCGTCGTGGTTTGATTCAGGCGGCGTTATCAAAAGCAGTCCGGCGGACGGTATACACTGGGAAAAAGAAGAACACCGGAAACTGGCCGAAGCCTTGGCGGATGTCCTCAGAAAAATGTAAGGAATAGTTCCTAAAGGCTCCTGCCAAGCGGCTTACCCGATGTACCCTTTCGCCGTGAGCAGTTCCGCGTTCAGGATGCCGCCGCCTGCGGCGCCCCGGACCGTATTGTGGGAAAGGCCCACAAACCGCAGGTCGAAGACATTGCAGGGCCGTATCCGGCCTACGCTTACCGCCATAGCTTTGTCCGCGTCCCGGTCCTTCCGGGGCTGGGGCCGGTCCGCCTCTTCCCGGACGATGATAGGCCGCTTGGGCGCCATAGGCAGGTCCAGTTCCTGGGGCAGGGCGGTAAAGGATGCCCAAATCCGCTTTACCTCATCAATCGAAGGCTTTTTCGTCCCGAATTCAAGGCTGACGCAGGCGGTATGGCCGTCCGCCACGGATACCCGGTTGCAGAAGGCGCTGATCCGGGGAAGGGAAACGCTTTCAATGGCGTTTCCCTGAATAGCGCCCAGGATCTTCAGGGGTTCCCGCTCCGATTTTTCTTCCTCCCCGCCTATGTAGGGGACGATGTTGTCAATGACGTCCAGGCTTGGCGTACCGGGATAGCCCGCCCCGGAAACCGCCTGTAACGTGGTTACCATGAGCCGGGGTATCTCGTATCCCGCCGAGAGGAGGGCATGGATGGGGGTCATGTAGCTTTGAATTGAGCAATTGGGCTTTACCGCGATGAATCCCTTGTCCCAGCCCCGGTTTTTCCGTTGCAGGGGGATGATGTCCGCATGGTCCGGGTTCACCTCGGCGATGAGCATGGGGACATCAGGAGTCCAGCGGTGGGCGGAGGCGTTGGACACCACCGGAATGCCTGCGGCGGCATAAGCCTCTTCCAGGGCGCGGGTCTCCTCTTTTCCCATTTCCAGGGCGGAAAACACGAAGGCGCAGTTCCCGGCTATCGCGGCGGCGCGCGCCGGGGCAAGGTCATTGGCATCTTCCACCACCAGGTCCCCTGTTGAGGGGCTATAGGTCCGCGCAAGCTGCCAGCGTCCGGCAACCGCCTGGGCGTATTTTTTTCCGGCGCTTCGGGGGGAGGCCGCCGCATAACGAACCTCAAACCAGGGGTGCTCCGCAAGGAGGGCGATATACTGCTGGCCCACCATGCCCGTCGCCCCCAAAACGCCTACGGGTATCTTTGTCATCGTGCTTCTCCTGAACTATAAAGCAGGTTGAGGGTCCCTCCGAACACCGCCTTCCGCAGAAGGGCCTCGTTGTCCGGGGACAAGGGGCCCAGGGGCAGCCGCGCCGGTCCGGCGGGAAGGCCCGCCCAAGTCATTGCCGCCTTGATGGGGACCGGGTTGGTTTCGACAAAGGCGGCTTTGAAAAAGGGCAAAAGTTCATAGTGCAGCTTCCTTCCCTCCTCAAAATTCCCGGAAAGGCAGGAGCGGGTCAAAGCCGCCACCTTGCCGGGAATCAGATTGGAGGCCACCGAGATGACCCCGTCGCCTCCCAAGGCAATGAGGGGGAGGGTCAGAGCGTCGTCCCCAGAAAAGACCGTAAAGTCCCGGCCCCCGGCCCGTATGTCTCGTATGATGTCCGCCATCTGGTTGATGTCGCCGCTGGCTTCTTTTACCCCCACGATACCGGGAATGTGGGAGAGCCGCTCGATCAACGAGGCGGGTATATTCCTGCCCGTCCGGGAGGCGATATTGTAGATCACCACCGGAATCCCCACCGCTGCGGCGGCCTCAAAGTGGCGGATAAGGCCCGTGTCGTTGGGTTTGTTGTAATAGGGAGTTACCACCAGGGCGGCGTCGGCTCCCAGGTCTTTGGCCCGCCGCGTGTACCCTATCATGGATTTCGTGGAGTTAGAGCCGGTCCCGAGGATAATAGGGACCCGGCCCCGAACTTCCTCCACGGCGATTTTTATAAGCCGCTCCTCCTCATCGTCCTCCAGGGTAGGAGTTTCACCGGTAGTCCCCAGCGGAACAAGGCCGTCTATGCCGCCCGCAATCTGGAAGTCAATGAGCCGGCGGAACCCTTCGTAGTCCACATCCCCGTTTTCCTTCATCGGGGTAATGAGCGCCGTAAAAACGCCCCTGAATTGGGCCATAACAAACTCCTCAATCTCAATGTAGTATATGATGGTGAATAGAAATCTCTTCGATATATAACAATGCGGGACCCTTAATCTTCCTTTAGGATCTCCGCTAAAACATCGTCCATAGTAAAGACGCCGCGCCGGGGGCCGGGACCCCCCGCCAGCCATTCCGCCGCCCTTATCGCCCCCGCCGCGAAACCTTCCCGGTTCCGGGCCGAATGGGTGATCTCGATAGTGTCCGCCGGGGAATCGAAGATCAGGGTATGAACACCCGGTACAGACCCTACCCGCAGGCTGGGATAGTGGAGTTCCCCCGCTTTGGGAGGCCGGTCCAGGGTTTCCCACACCGGCGCGGTCTTGCGGCTCATCTGGGCCAGTACGCCTTCTACCAGGGTCTTGGCCGTTCCCGATGGACTATCGGCTTTTCTGTTGTGGTGGGCTTCCCACCCTCCCACGTCGTACTCCGGAAAAGGGTCCGCCAGATGGGCGGCATACGCGGCAATCCGGTAAAACAGGTTTACCCCCAGGGAAAAGTTGGGCGCCCATACCAGGGAAGTCCCGGCGGCCTCGACCGCGAGGCGTATCTCCTCCATCCGGTCCAGCCAGCCGGTGGTACCCACCACCAGGGGAATACGCCGTTCTATCAGGGCAAGCATATTATCCGGCGCCGTATCCGGTCGGGTAAACTCAATGGCCGCGTCAGATGCGTCCAGACCGGACGCATCGGCGATGGTCCGGTAGAAAGGAGCCCCCGAAGGGCCCGCCGTTTCTTCGTGAACAAAAGGGTCCACAATGGCGGCCGCCTGATGTCCCCTTTTCAGGGCATGGGTCTCAATCAGTTTCCCCATCTTGCCGTATCCGATAATTGCGATATTCATGATTGATCCCCGCCGCCGGAGATCTCGTCCGGTTCCTCAAAGTAATTCTTATGCAGCCCCTTAACCACTTCCCCCGCCTGGGTATCGTCCACAATGAAGCTGATGTTCACCTTGCTGGCGCCCAGAGAGACCATCTGGACCGGTATCCCCAGATCCGCGCAGACCCCAAAGGCCCGCTGGAGGATCTGGGAAGACCGGTGGACATCCCCAATTATGGTAACAATGGCCTTGCCGGTCTTGATCTCCACGCTGGCGATCCTGCCCAAATCCCGTTTCAGACCCGCAAGGTCGTGAACCGCGTCCAGCGTCAGAGAAATCGAAACCTCGCTGGTTGCCACCATATCCACCGACAGGTCGTGTTCGGCAAAACAGGTGAACACCTTCCCCAAAAAACCGGACTGTCCCACCATCCGGGTAGACACAATATCCACCAGGGTTACATCCCGCCGGGAGGTGATCGCCTGAACCGGCCTTGTTTTCTTATCCGATTTCGTTCCTATCCGGGTCCCCGGCGCGTCGGCGTTAAAGGAATTCCGCACGAGAACCAGCGTCCCGGTCTTCATGCAGGGCTGCATCGCCCGGGGGTGCAACACTTGGGCGCCGAAATAGGCCAATTCCGCCGCCTCTTCGTAGGTAACCGATTCTACCGGCCGGGCATCCCGCACCAGCCGGGGATCCGCGGTGAGTATGCCGTCCACATCCTTCCAGACCTGGACTTCCTCCGCCCCAAAAGCCGCCGCGATAACGGTGGCGGAAAGGTCCGACCCCCCGCGACCCAGGGTCGTGATGTTGCCGTTCTCGTCTTTGGCGAT
Organism: Treponema sp.; assembly: GCA_031259515.1. Lineage (GTDB taxonomy): Bacteria > Spirochaetota > Spirochaetia > Treponematales > Breznakiellaceae > JAIRLK01. The sequence goes on from JAIRLK010000264.1 coordinate 6,995, forward strand.
AAACCCGGTAACCACCGGCAGGATTCCCTCGTCTATCACCGGACGCAGAGCCGGGGGAATACGCTCCCAGGTTTCCGGCAAGAGGTCCGCGAAGGTATAATTGGCATCCGACAAGAACCCTGCATCCCAGGCATCCACAGGCCGGGCCTTTATCCCGATAGCCTCAAAATAAGCCGCAGTTATCCGCACCGAAAGCCGCTCTCCAAAGGACACCAGGTAATCCCTGGTCCTTCCGGTAAGCTCCCTGATCAGGGAAATCCCGGTAAGCAGGCTCCGTAATTCCACAAAAAGCGGATGTATCGCCTCCTGAACCGCCGGTCCCAGCCCCAAATCGTTCATCGTTTTAAGGTGAAGGCTTTCGATCAGATGAATCGACACGGACCGGTTCCGGAGCGCCAAATCGGCGGCCTCCAGCAGGTGATCCGTGGTGTCTCCTATGGCTGACAATACCAATACCGGTTTTCGGGGGAGCTGGGTCCTGATAATTTCACCCATACGGCGGATTCGTTCCGCGTCCGCCACCGAGCTTCCCCCAAACTTCATCACAATCATGCCCCGCCTCCGTTGCCACAGAATATCAAAAAGCACGGGCGTCTACAATAACCCCGTGGGTCCGGGCAGAGCAACACACCGATACTATACGGGGAAAATACAGCTTATTTCTGTATATAGCATTAAATGCTGTTGTCCTGCTGGATGCGTAAATTGTGGTTTACAAAAAAAGACTTTCTATTTATAGTTAAGCGATTTTAAGGATGCTTTGGGAGGCGCTATGGCGTTAATTGATACCTATGATTTTGAACTATTGAAAAATGAAGCGGAAAATCTGGTTTTAGCTGAGTTAGACCGGCAACTTGAAGCCTTTGAGGAGAAAATCTGTACCTGCAACGATTGTATAGTGGATATGGCCGCCATAGCTCTCAATGCGGTGAAGCCCTATTACCGGTTTTCCCTGCTGGGAACTCTCTATGCGGCTCAGGCCATGAACGAAGAATCTTATGCCAATAGCATTAAAGAGGCGGTTTCAAACGCCATAGAACAAGTGCGGAAAAACCCGTCCCACGATTAGTACAGCATTAATATTGAGCCGCACACGATTCGAACGTGTGACCCACGCCTTAAAAGGGC